>NZ_JACHVB010000011.1 GCF_014230085.1 Ruficoccus amylovorans
TGGTCGGCCCCCACTTTTCGTACCAGAGCGATGAGACGCTGGCTGGGTAGGATTATGTTGGTTGGGTTATGGTTTGCGGGAGTGCTTGGTGCAGTGAGCCCGTAGGGCGAACGGAGCCAAGCACTGCCTTGGTTTGATGCCAGAGTTTGGCAAAGGCGTCGGGGGATATAAAGCCCAAACGGCTGTGCGGATGCTGGCTGTTGTATTTGCGTCGCCAGTTTTCGATGACGACGCGCGCTTCGGTCAGGGAGAGGAACCACTCCTGCTTGAGGCACTCGTCCTGCAGGCGGTTGTGGAAGCTCTCCACGTGAGGGTTTTGCCAGGGCGAGCCCGGCTCGATGTAGAGGGTTTTGATGCGTTTGGATTCCAGGTAGTCCTTGGTCGCCGTAGCGATAAACTCCGGCCCGTTGTCGGAACGGATGTGCTCGGGAGCACCGTGCTTGGCGATGGCTTTGTCCAAGGCCGCGACGATGTCGGCTGACTTCAGCCCGCGAGCCACCGTCAGGCTGATGCACTGGCGGGTAAACTCGTCGATCAGACTGAGCACCCGCAGAGGCGCTCCATTGTCGGTGCGATCCGCCACGAAGTCCCAACTCCACACGTGCCGCGGATGCGTCGCCGCGGTCGGGATCTTGCCGGTGGACTTGCCCTGACGCCGTTGCCGGGGGCGCGGCGGCTTCACGCCCAGCCCTTCAGCCCGGCGTACCTTTTGTACCAGCTTGCGGCTGACCTGCCAGCCTTCGTTGGCCAGCAGCGCTCGTACGCGACGATAACCGTAGCGCGGGTTGGTCCGGCTCACCGCGATGATCGCACGCACGAGGCGAACCATCTTGTCGGTGGCGGTTTTAGCCCGGTAGCAGAAGCTCGACCAGTGCAGACGAAGATACCGACAGGCGGCCCGTAACGAGCACGTTCCCGACTCGGCCACCTCGCGCACCGCTTCGCGCTTGTGCCCCGGGCTTACCATTTTTTTGCGTTTACCTGCTCCAGTACTTTGATGTTCAAAAGCTGGTCGGCCACCAGTTTCTTCAGCTCGGCGTTCTCGCGCTCAAGCTCCTTCAGACGCTTCACATCGCGCAGCTCCATCTGTCCGTACTTGCTCTTCCAACGATGGAAGCTCGCTTTGCTCACATTGTGCTCGCGGCAAACATCGTCCACGCTGCGGCCTTCGTCTGCCTCGCGCAGGAGCGCCACGATTTGCTCTTCGGTGTATCTCTTTCGTTTCATACTTCTGGTCGGGTTCTACCCGCCAGGGTCTCAAACGCAATGGTACGATTCTAGGAGGTCACGCCAGGGGCAGGTCGCTGCTCCAAACGTGTTTATTTGTTTTCGACTGAAAAAAGGCTACTCAGATACCTTTTTTCAGAACTGCTTCGAGCAGAATATGCACGGGAAACAGCTTGCCAAGCACATCACAAGCGGAGCACGCAGCAATGGCCTGCTGAATATCAGCAGAGGACGTTTCTTTGGCGTTGAAATCCCAACCCCTCTCCCTTCCGAACAACAGAAAATTGCCGACTGCTTAGCTTCGTTGGACGAGTTGATCGCTGCCGAAAGCGAGCAACTCGACGCACTCAAGGCCCACAAAAAGGGCCTCATGCAGCAACTCTTTCCCCGCGAAGGCGAAACCACCCCCCGCCTGCGCTTCCCCGAATTCAAAGACACTAGCAAGTGGGCAGCGAAAGCTATCGGCAGTCTATGTAAGACATTTAGCGGAGGCACTCCCAGCACATCGAATCCAAACTACTACGGAGGAGAGATTCCTTTTATTAGATCAGCGGAAATCGGTAAAAACCAAACAGAGCTATTTTTAACTAACGATGGGCTCATAAATTCTGCAGCGAAACTCATAGATAGAGGAGATGTCTTGGTGGCATTGTATGGGGCCAATAGTGGGGATGTTTCACTTGCAAAAATTAATGGAGCTATAAACCAAGCGATACTTTGTTTAAAATCAAAAGCCTGCAATGGCTACATTTACCAATACCTTAGCTTTCAGAAGGACTGGATTACCTCGACCTATCTTCAAGGTGGGCAAGGGAACCTGTCAGGCGAGATAATAAAATCCATTGAGATTCCGATTCCGTCTCTCCATGAGCAACAACGTATCGCCAATTGCCTTTCCTCTCTTGACGATCAGATCGCCGTACAATCCGAAAAAGTGGATGCACTCAAGGAGCATAAGAAGGGACTGCTGCAACAGCTATTTCCAATCCCGGAGGAAATTGACGCATGAGCGCAGCCACCTTCACCGGACTGGATACACTGGCGACCCACTTGCGGCAGGAGGACAAGAAATATACCCTCCTGTATGCCTACAACGGGACGGGCAAGACGCGCCTTTCAACAGCCTTCAAGGACCTCGGGAAACAGGGAGATGAACGGGACACCCTCTATTTTAATGCCTTCACCGAGGACCTCTTCTCTTGGGACAACGATCTGGATGGCGACAGCGAGCGGGTCTTGAAAATAAACTCGGACTCCAGCTTCTTTGACGGGCTTCAAGAGGTGGAAATGGATAACCGCATCCGTCCCTTTTTGGACCGCTACGCGGACTTCGACTTCAAAATAGACACAGACGCCTGGGTCGTCCGCTTTTCCAGAGAAGTCATTGTCGGGGATACCACTGAGGTCATTGACAACATCAAGGTATCCCGTGGAGAGGAAAATATTTTCATCTGGTGCTTCTTCCTGGCCATAGTTCAACTCGTCATCGACGACGATGGCTCTGGGGCGTACAACTGGGTCAAATACATCTATATCGACGACCCGATTTCCTCTCTCGACGAGCACAACGCCATCACTGTGGCGAGTAATCTGGCCCAACTGCTCAAGCAGTCGGACCGTAATCTCAGGACAGTCATTTCAACCCACCACACGCTGTTTTTTAACGTGCTGTGCAACGAATTGACCCGCGCCCAGAAGTACTTCCTGAGTTGCGACAGGCAAACCGGCAGTTATGTCCTTCGCGAAACAGGGAATACCCCGTTCTTTCACCATGTCGCAGCGTTGGCCCAGCTCTACGAGGCGGAAAGGAGCGGGCAACTCTATACCCACCATTTCAACATGCTGCGCTCGATTCTGGAAAAAACGGCGAGCTTTCACGGCTACCAGAACTTTTCCGCCTGCCTAAAACGAGACGATGACGATGAAGACGGGGTCCTTCATACACGTCTCGTGAACATTCTCAGCCACAGCAATTATTCTCTGTACGAGCCGCAGGAAATGCTGGAGGAAAATAAACGCTATTTCAGAAAAATCCTGCACGACTTCATTACCCGATACCCCTTTAATCCTGACCTATTTCCCAGCGAAACTGAAGCGCCACAAGCATCATGACCGACCAAGACCAAAGAAAACTGGGCAAAATCCTCTGGGACATAGCCGACCAACTGCGCGGGGCCATGAACGCGGACGACTTCCGCGACTATATGCTGTCCTTTCTCTTTCTGCGCTACCTCTCGGACAACTACGTGGCGGCAGCCCAAAAGGAACTGGGGACGGACTACCCGGATAACAGCGATCAGCCCGGCACATCCCCCCTGCAAATCTGGTACGAGTGCAATCTGGATGACGCCCCTGAATTTGAGAAGCAGATGCGCCGCAAAGTCCATTACGTGATCGAGCCCCGCTATCTGTGGAGCAACATTGCCGAAATGGCCCGCACTCACGACGATGAACTGCTCAACAACCTGCAGGCGGGCTTTAGTTATATCGAGAACGAGTCCTTCCAAAGCACCTTCCAAGGATTGTTCTCCGAGATCAACTTGGCTTCGGAGAAGCTGGGCCGTGACTATCTCCAGCGCAATGCCAAGCTCTGCACCATCATCACAAAGATTGCCGAAGGGCTGATGGAGTTCTCCACCGATTCGGATACACTGGGCGATGCCTATGAATATCTGATTGGTCAGTTTGCAGCCGGTTCTGGCAAGAAAGCAGGGGAATTCTACACGCCGCAGCAGATTTCAAGAATCCTCTCTGGCATCGTTACGCTCGACAGCCAGGAGCCTTCAACCGGCCCCAAAGAGCACCTGGAGAGTGTTATGGACTTTGCATGCGGCTCTGGTTCGCTGTTGCTCAATGTACGAAACCGCATGGGACCGCATGGCATTGGCAAAATATATGGGCAGGAGAAGAATATCACCACCTATAACCTTGCCCGTATGAACATGCTTCTCCATGGGGTGAAGGATTCTGAATTTGAAATCTTCCACGGCGATACCCTGACAAACGACTGGGAGTTTCTGAGGGAACTTAACCCGGCCAAGAAACCCTATTTCGATGCGGTTGTCGCCAATCCTCCTTTCAGCTATCGCTGGACCCCCAATGAGGCATTAGGCGAAGACGTACGCTTCAAAAACTACGGTCTGGCCCCTAAATCCGCCGCTGATTTCGCCTTTCTCCTGCATGGCTTCCACTTCCTCAAAGAGGAAGGTGTCATGGCCATCATTCTCCCTCATGGTGTGCTCTTCCGGGGAGGTGCGGAAGCACGAATCCGCCATAAGCTACTGACAGATGGTCACATCGACACGATTATCGGACTGCCTCCCAACCTGTTTTTTTCAACCGGTATCCCTGTCTGTATTCTTGTTCTCAAGAAGTGCAAGAAGCCCGATGACGTCCTCTTCATCAACGCCGCAGAACACTTCGAAAAAGGCAAACGCCAGAATCGTTTGGCTGAAGAGCATATCGAGAAGATCATCGACACCTACAAGTATCGCAAGGAGGAGGAGCGCTACTCACGCCGAGTCGAGATGGATGAGATTGAGGGCCATGGCTACAATCTCAATATTTCTCGCTACATAAGCACAGCCATTCCCGAGCCAGAGATTGATCTGAAGACGGTAAATAAGGATCTCGTGTCGTTTGATAAGAAAATTCGTGCGGCACGCGACAAGCACAATGCTTTCCTCAAAGAACTTGGACTACCGCCGTTGCCCGGGGAATAAATGATCATACCGAGCAGAGTTTTCCCCAGCTCAATCTCTGCTCGTTCCAATCCTCTTGAGCCGCGATCTGGATGACCTCTCTAGCGCTGATGGGATCGCGGCCCTTGACGGTCTTGGGAAGGAAGAGGATTTCCTCCTGGATATCCGGGGCCAAGTTGAGCAGGCCCATAATCTGAGACATGCGGGCGCGGGTGACGTGGCCGAGGCGGGCCAATTCGGCGTAGTCCTTAACTACCCCATCCCGCAGGAGGCGGTCGAAGCGGATGGCCAGTGCCATCAGCTTGGAGATACGGGGGATGCTGCCAACCTCGACCGGGGCAGGGGCCTTGCCGCGCTTCATGCGAATCCGCCCCTTGTCCGAGGTGCGGCAGTGAAAATCCAAAACCAGCGTGCTCATGAATTACCTTCGTTCAACAGGGTTCGTATGCCTGAGGGCCGGAACTGGATGGCCAATTTCCCGGCCTCCGAATCCACCAATATCTTTTCGATGACCAATTCGACGAGCCGTGTGCGCTCGCGGGGAGCCATCTCATTCCAGCAGGGGTCGAAACTCGCCATTGCGGCGAGCAATTCCTCCCTCTGGGCGGGCTGGTCGAAGGCATCCGTTTCCTCCAGCACAGCCTGCTGTAACTCGGAGTCTTTGCCCATCTGGCGGATGTTCTCCACCACGAAGGATTCGATTTCGCTGGCCGGAAACGATGCCCCCGCACAGGTCTCCCAGCCTTCTTTCGCCGCCTGCGTGCTGACGTAGTAGCGGTAGAGGCGGTTGCCCTTCTTGGTGAAGGTGTGGGCCATGGCGTAACCGGTCTTGGCGTCATAAAGCAGGCCCTTCAGGAGCGCCCCATGCTTGTTGCGGACATTCCCTCCCCGACTGCGCCGGTTGCGGTCCAGCAGGGACCGCACCTTGGCAAAAACGCCATCGTCGATGATCGCCGGATGCTCACCTTCGGTCAGTTCGCTTCCGGCCCGGATTTTGCCCAAGTAAAGCGGGTTGGTCAGCAGGCTGTAGAGACGGGGCTTGTTGAAGGGCTGCCCGCCCATTCTGCGGCCACTGCCAGAAATCCAGGCCTTGGTCAGCCAGCCGTGCTGGCGGCAGGCCTGCACCACCGGGAGCACCGCTTCATGTCGAATATACAACTCGTAGATCTGGCGGACGGTCACGGCCTCATCGGTATTCAATGCCAATTTTTTATCTTTGCCGATGTCGTAGCCGAGCACCGGGTAGCCTCCGGTCCATTTGCCTTTCTTGCGGGCGGCAACAATCTTGTCGCGGGTACGCTCGGCTATAATCTCGCGCTCGAACTGGGCGAAGGACAGCAGGATGTTGAGCGTCAGCCGTCCCATCGAGTTCTTGGTATTGAACTGCTGGGTCACCGACACGAAGGAGCAATTGTGCTTTTCGAGAAGTTCTATGATACGGGCGAAGTCCAGTAGGCTACGGGAAAGACGGTCAATTTTATAGACCACGATGCAGTCCACCTCATCGTCCTCGACAGCCCGGAGCAGTTTCTGGATGCCGGGGCGGTCCATGTTGCCGCCGGTGAAGCCACCGTCGCTGAACTCGTCCGGCAAGGCCACCCAGCCCTCGTGGCGCTGGCTGGCGATGAAAGCCTCTGCAGCTTCTCGCTGGGCATCGAGCGTGTTGAACTCCTGATCCAACCCTTCGGTCACGGACTTGCGCGTGTAGATCGCGCAGCGTACCGGCTTCGCGGCAGTGGAAGATTCAGCCTTCATGGGTACCTCCCTTTTGGCGCAATCCGAAGAACTGGAAGCCGTTCCAACGCGTGCCGGTGATATGGGTGGCGAGTGCGGAGAGGGACTCAAAAACCTCGCCGCCACACTCGAATCCGTTGTCGAGGACCATCGCCCGGATGACCTGCCCCTTATATCTGCGTTTCAATACAGTTCCGGGCATCGGCAGGCGGGGGTCGCGGCCCGGCTGGACGGTAGCCGTAACCATGCGTTCCGTGTTCAGCGTCGTGGTCACTTGGCGCGGGGCGCGAATGCGCAAATCCGCGTCGTTGGCAATCTCTTCGGCGCGGCGGCGGGCGCGTGCCGAAAGGTCTCCCTCGGCAAGCGCCTGAATGCGCCAGGCCACCCGCTTACGCAGGAACTGCTTATTGCGGGTTCGGGCAATTTCCCCGAACACCTCCAGGTAGCGTTCCCGCAACTGGCCCACACTCATGTCCTCCAGCACGGCGATTGCGTCTCTTGTTTTTGCGTTCATAGTTTCTTCTCCTTCAAGGGGTTAAGTGTTAATCAACGGGACGCATGGACGCTCTCTTTCGGATCTATATCCAGCTTATTATGAGCAACTTGAGACAATTTTCCCTCGGCGTGGAGACGCCGGAGCGCCCCGAGGAAAAGGTCGCGGATTTCCAAAAAACGCTCCTCAGGCGTCAGTTCCGCAACATGGCCGTAGATCCGGGGTGACTTCATACCCATTCGGGATCTGTCAACCACATGAATGGTAGTTCCGAGGAGCGCACGGCCCGGACACAAAACAGGCCGAAATGCTGGGGGCATTCCGGCCTGTAGAGAGATGAGAACGCGATTGCTCAGAACAACCGGCTGCCAGTGGAGACGGCCTTCACGCCGAAGACGAAGCCAGCGACCATGCGGACCGTACTCCAGAACTCCGGTCCCTGGACAAAGCCCTGAGCCTGCGTGACGATCTTGCCGCCGCCGAAGGTGATCAGGCCCCAGAGCATGGAGAAAGGTTCCTCGTCGCTGACGATCTGGGTGGGCATGTCCATCCAACCGGCGATGAACGGCAGCAGGAACGCCGCCACGATCACGATGATGGCCAGCGTAGCAGTGAGCCAAGGCTGAGTGCGCTTGGCGGCGTCGTTGGCGTTGGCATTGTTCAGCTCCGCATTCTTGCGGGCCTGTTCGTTGTTGGAAATCGCCACATCGCGCAACGTGGTGATGAAGCCCTGACCGAGCTTGAAGACTTCGGAAACTCCCTGAAAGAGTCCGCCTGCGACGGCGCTTGCCGCCATTTCCGTTATGACCGGGTCCATAATGTTCCTTGGGTTGAAGTTACTCCTCGGGCTCGCTGTCAACCGGCGGCTCCGGTTCGGGGATCTCCAGCAGCAGGACGGGGGCAATGGCAATGTCCTGTTCCTTGGCGATGGTGTAGGAGGTGGACTTGAAGTAATGCGTGCTGCTTTGAACAAAGGCGTCCTTGCGCAGCACATGCAGGTGCTCACGTCGGATAAGGAACGCCCGCTCCCCGATTTCGTAGTCCACGGCCAGTGTGCCGAAGCGCCCGCGCCGAAGGTTGGTCAGCGTCGCGGTGCCGTCCGCGCCCACCACGTAGCCTTCGACAGACAGGATTTCATCACCGAGAAACATGAGCACGGTGTCGGCGTCGGCCTGCTCCGGCGTTTGCGTGGCCAGCGTGGCCCGGTCAACGGCGTGGGCGTCAATCACGGCATCCACCCCATCTTCGAGCAAATCGGCCGTCAGCGTGCCGGTGACGGCGAAGAACCGCGCTTGTGAGAGGAAGGCATAGCTCAGGTCGTCGGCGGAATGAAAAACGTTGTAGCCGGTGATGAGGCTGTGCTCCCGAGCGCCCAGGTGCGCGAGGGCAACCTCCGGTTCCACTACACCCGATAACTCGGCGGGCAGGATGAACATCGCCTCGAAGGGCATGGGGTCGGCGTCGTAAGTCGGCTGCTCGGGCGGCGTGTAGGGAGCGGGCGTGACTCCGGAGACCTGGTTCGCCACGTCGAGCACGAATTGAAGCTCCAATTCGGCGTCGTCGCTGCGGCGGTGGGCAATACCTGTCACCCGGCAGTTGAGCAGGTAGTTCGCCTGCGGAAAGGGACGCAGGCGGATCGGGTCGCCGGGATTGAGCCCAATGCCCTTCGAGTAATGCACCATGACCTTGCCGCCAACTTCGGGCAGCGCGGCTCGTCGTCCCCCCTTGGCCACTTGGGAGTTGGCGACGCTTTGACGGGTGATCCAGCGCTGCTGGAACGTGACCGGCTCCTGCGTACCGTTGAGGGCATGAGCGGCGGCATCGTGGTGGATGGCGACCGATTCTTTGAACTCACGGTCCCGGTCTGTGTACACGAGGCGCGTCTCGCTGCTCACCTGGCTGAAGGCGTCGCTGTCGATTTCGGGAAAATCGGTCTGGTCAGCGGTGTCGATGATCAGCGCATTCGTAAAATCCACCTGCAGCGAGGCCGAGCCGAAGCGATACTTGCCGTTTTTTTGGTAGAGGAATCCGTCAAAATAACCGAGTATTTCTGCGAGGGATTGCGGAAGGGATTGGGCGTTGTTGATGAGGGGCGAGATGCCCATGTCGGCCTCGACGAGTTTCGCAGAGGTCTCTTCGCCACTGCCGTCGAAGTCGGACAGGTAGATGCCGAGGCCGTAGCGCGGGTGGGTGGCCAACTCGATAGCCGCGTGGATGGGACACACGTCCCCGGAAAGGTCCGGATTGGCGTAACCGGGGATGACCGTGCGGCGCGTGACGACGAACTCGACCTGCGGGGCGCTAGTTCGGTCGCGTCCAAAGATGAGCGGATCGAAAACAACGTAGCACTGCCCCCGGTAAGCCGGATGGCCCAGTGGCTCCAGCAGCGAATCGGCCAACTGGCTGTCGCTGCCCCAGTAGAACCGGGCCTGTCCGTAATTGGGAAGCGTGATGAACGCGAACTGTCCGGCCACGGCGGTAAGGGGGCCTTCCCAGACCTTCACCGTGTCGATGTAGATGGCGTGCAACGCATCCACCGGCCCGCTGCAAATCGCCCCGGCCAGCCCCGCCTGATAGGTATAGCCCACCGTGGCAGTGGACGTGCTGTTCTTGCCGCTCTGGTAAGTGGTCGTGATAGGAATGGCCTGCGGATTGATGGCGGGCGTGATCCAAGTCAGGCTCAGGCGCACGGTGCCCGCCGCCCACGGGAGCGGACGGGCCTCTTCGTTGGTGGCGACTCGCTCGGCCTGGACATTGGTCAGGCTCTGGACCGGCGCGGGCACCGCCTGCGTGCTGCGAAAGAGGAAGCTCATCGTTCCATCAGGCGGTAAACGGCATCCTTACGCCGGGCATAGGTCGGATCGTCCAACTGGCCGAAGGTGGTTCCCAGCCCGCGTATCGAGTGGATGAATACGGGCGGGGTGACCATCATCCCGAGGTGATGCGGGGCGCGGCCCATCATAAACGTCACGAGGTCGCCGGGCATGAGCGGCTCACCATCATCCAGCCGGAGGCAATTGGGGATGCTCTCCAGGTATCCCCGCAGTTGAGAATCCTCCCGGTGCGCAGTGGCATCCAGCGTGTAGCAGGGCGGCTTCAGTTCGTGAGGGAAGCCGCAGTCGGTGGCCAGTTGATGCACGAGATGCACGCAATCGCAACCGCCCTGGCACACTCCCTGAAACGGCACGAAGGGCGTGCCGATCCAGCGCCGGGCTTCCGCTTCCAGCGCTTTCACACGTTCCGCATTTTTAAAGAAGGGTCTCATGATAGTAAGGGGGGCAGCGGCCTTTCTGGCCGCGATGGGGCACAGCCCCATCACGATCCGAAGGATCGAGGGTCGTAGGGCTGCGCCCTACTTCTTGCCACCGCCGGAGGCAGTGCTGGCGAGAGGCATGGCTTTGAGGGTCGGATTTTCGTAGGGGATGAACGGGTGACCACCGTAATTGACGAAGTTGTCAAATCGCTGACGGCAGCAATCAGGAGTGCGGTCACAGCCGGGCCAAGCCGAGCAGGCATCCCCGGTTAGCGAGGTGCGCAGGGAGGCGTTGAGGTAGAGCCGATGGCGGGTCTCAGAGAGGATTTCGGCATAGCGGATGGTGCGGACCTCGACCTGCGGGGCGGTGCCGATTTCGAGATAGCCGCCCGCCAGCCAGTCGGCGGCTTTGTCCGCGAGGGCGGCAGACTCAAAGTAGATACTCCCGCCGTCCGTGTCGATGGCTTCAATGGTGCCGGTCAGCCGATAGGTGGCCGAAGGCACGCGGCAGGTGGAACCGTCGAATAACTGGTAGTTGCAACGGGTTTGGAGGAAGAAGCGCGGGACGCGCTTTTCACCGTAAGAAAGCGGACTCACCGCCTTGGCTTTGAGCGTGTAGCCCTGCCGAGTGACGGATTCGATGATGCCCCGGAACAGGATGGCCGGGGCCTCCAGCACGAGGCCGGTGGCTTCATCGACGTGGGCGAGGCTCAAGACGACACCGGTAGGCTGGCCGATATGGATGGGCAGCCAATCCTCGAAGGGATTCCCCTCCCAGGCGAAGAGTTCGAGGTTCAGCTTGTCGGTGTCGCCCTCGGTGGAGACGGACAGGCCGCTGTGGTCGATGGGGACCGGCTGCCAGATGACGCCACTGTTGACTGGCGTGTCGTGGCTCGTCAGGTGCAGGGAGTAGATGTCGCGCACCCCATAGCGGCGGGTGATGCGGTAGAGATAGACCGGGTGGCGGGTGGCGAGCGAGTTGGGGGCGGCGTATTCCTCGGTCAGTTCGATACCAGTGAAGCGGATGCGGGCATGGTTGTCGGCCTCGAAGTCGTATTCAATCTCGTCACTGGAAAGCCGCACCAAGAGCAGGCGCGAGACCTGCCAACAGTCCGCGTTGGCGGGCAAGGCTTCGTCGAGCATAACCTGTGAGCGCGTGGCGAAGGCGGTGGATTCGACGAGCAGGATCTTTCTAAAAACGTACTGGCCGTCCAACGAACGGAATGCGAGGTGCTTCCCTTTCAGGTGCGACCAGTCGGAGAAGGTGGATGTGTCGATGAACACGGTGGCCGACGCACTCAGTACCGTCACATCCTCTGCGCCGGTCGCCAGCCAAAAGGCTTTGAAGCGCCCGCTTCGGGCCGCGAAGAACGCCTCCACCGCATCAAGGGCGTCAGCGTCCGGGGCCACGCTGACGATTTGCAGACGCTCCTGTGTATTGGCCTGCACCGGCATAGCAGGTTGGGCTCCAAAGCCGATGTCGGTGACTTCCGGTTCGTAGTTCAACGTCCGGCGTATCGACTCGCCCAAGTCGGCCACCAGAGGAAAGACGGGAAGGTCGAGATAGTTCATCGCAGGCCTAAGAGGGTAAAAATGTCGTTGAGGTAAGTCTGGGCCGTGCGTCCCGAAGGGATGCCCACTTCATAGAGGACATACTGCGTGGACAGCGCCGGGCCAAGGTCGGCGTAATTGCCCGCGCCCGTGACAGCGGAGGCCAGGTGAGCGTTGAAGGCCTCGTTGTCGTCCTCCCAACCGCTTTCGGTGGGATCGACCGAATACACCTTGCAGCGGGAAAACTCACGACGGGCGTATTCCGTTTGAAAATTGTTGTAGTCGGTGGTGAACGAACTGGTCGGCTCGTTCTCCGGGACGCGCGGTACGCGGTGGTAGCCGCTACTGGCCTCGTTGATGAAGGCGAGCGAAACGTAACGGGCGGCTTCCTCGCCGGAGACATGGTATGCCAGTCGGTCCAGCCAGCGCTCGCTTGACCAGTTCTGGACACGCACGAAGTGGTCGGCCTTTTCCTGGTCGCCTCCGTAGATCACATCTCGCAGGAGCACCTTCAGGTCATTGGCGGCGGCGGTAACGTTGGGCACGTCGGCATCCATGCTGCCAGAGGTGTCGATGAAGAACAGGAAGTAGAGGTTGGCCAAAATCGAAAGCCAGTTGCTTTCGGTGTCCGTTTCGGTGAAGACAAACTCCGCACTGATCGCTTCCAGAGGGGTCGCGCCCTTGAAGCTGATTTCAAAGGCCCGGCCACTGCCTCCGATTAATTCTGTATCCACGGATTCGATACGGCCAAGATCGAGGGGCACGATCACCTCGCCCTCCACGCACGGGAGCGCTTCCTCCAGCGTGAGTATGGGGCCGGAGACCGAAGCGATCTTCGCGGCAGCGAAGATGTCCCCGAAGGGCCTGGCCGTCCCGACCCATTGCCCGACAGTCATGTTGGCAGAAGCACGTTCCAGCGTGACGGTATTCCCCGCCACTTGTGCGACAATCTGCTCCCTCCCCCACCGGGGCACGGCGGCTTGGGCCGACTCCTGCGCAGCCCGAATAACAGCCTCTACCGCGAAAGTCCGGGCAGCGGTATCGGTGGTGATGGTGTAGTTGCCGCTTCGGCGCGGCTGGGTGAACCATGCGGCGCGTTCCTCCAATCCGGTCACGCCCTCGGCCACCGACGAGCGGTGCGCCTGCCGGTGTTTTAGCGCGAACGACCAGTCCGGCGCAAAGGGAACCAAGGTGTGGTTGTCGAGAAGCATGGTCTTAGCCGGGGATGCCGAGCCTGAGTTTGTTGCGGCTCATGATGTCGAGGACGACGGCTTCGCCCTCGGAGGTTTCGAGGAAACGGCGCAGGTCGTTGCGGGTGCCGGTGACGGCGATGTTCACTTGCCCACTCGCCTGCGACTGCGTAGGTGTCGAGGTCATGCTATCTGCGAAGCCGCCCTCGGCAAAACCGGGCAGGCTCGGGAGTGTGGGACGGTTGACCCGCAACTGCCCCACGAGGTTGTCAAAGTAGGCCGGTCCCTGACGGGCAACCACGTCGGCGGGCACCACGAACTCACCCCGGTGGACGACGCCCGCCGGTTCGTATTTACCACCCAAGCCCGTGTAGCCACCTTCAGCAAAGCCGCCGACCGAGGCCATCACAGCGGTCAGCACAGCAGCTCCGATGATGGCGGCGGACCCCCACGAGCCGATAGAGGCGAGCATGGCGGTGGGCCCCATCGCGGTCTGCTTGACCGCCTCTTGGGCCACTGTGCTCGTCGTATCGGCCTGCTTCAAGGATTCGCCCATGACGAACATGCGCAGACGCTCGGCAATCCAGCTTGTGGCCATCTGGGTGAACGACTGGATGAGCGCCCCGCGAATCGTACCGGTGACATTGGTGAGGGCTCCCTGCCAGGTTTCCGTGCGCTCGATCAAACCCTGCATACTGCCGGACAGGCCCGATTGCAGGGCGTTGTCGATACTGTTAAAGGTGTCGGTCGCCGTGGAACCCAGCGCCTCCATCTGGCCGGAATACTCATCGGCAGGAGTCACAGCCGAGCCAATGTCCGGAGAAGACAGGTTCCCCATCGCCTCACGCTTAGCCACCTGTTCATCCATCATAACCAACAGGCGGTCCAGCGCCTGGATGTTGTTTTCCAGTTCGTTCCCTTGTACTCCGATGATGTCCCGGCTGGCTTCGAGGCTGGCGTTCAACTGTTCCTTGATGAGCGTGATCATGACCTTGATCCCCTCACGCTGTTCGTCCAGCAGCTCGTTGAACTCCCGCGCCGGTTCGACAACGCTGTTACCCCAATCCACACGGCCAAAGCTGACGGTCCCGATCTGTGTGCCGTCCGTGAACGGCAGAGCGGCGGTGATGGCGTTGACCCGCTCGATCACGCCGTTGAGCAGATTCTCGAAGCCACCGGTAATCGTGTTGAGCACAGCGGAAAATGCGCGGCCCATCAGGTTGACCGCTTCCTGAAAGATGACTCGGGCTTCGGAGCCGATTTTGCGGAAGCCCGCCGAGATCCACGTAACCGGCGTGCTGAGGGCATCAAGCAAAAATTCCGCCGCCTTGACCCCGAAGGTCATGACGCCGTTAAGCACCACCTTCCAGCCTTCGCCGTCCTCCCCCAGCCACGAGAGCGCGTCGTCGATCATGCGCTTGGCCGCGTCTGTGCCCATCTCGAAGCCCGCTTCGATGGACAGGCCGATGAACTGCGCAAAGGTGCCGTCGCGGAAGGATTCCAGGGCCAGGTCGAGAAAACCTCCGATGCGCTGGCCCGCCGCCGTCAGGTCGATCGAGTTGAGCGCTTCCAGCGGGCCAAGCAGCTCGTCCGCCAGCATATCCCCGATCCCGGCGAAGAGTTGCCGCGACTTGTTGGGGATGCGGCCCATGAGGGTGTCGATGCGCTCGAATTGCCGGGCGTTGCGCTCCATCACCTCCGGCATGGCTCCGAGCGAACGGGCCACATCGTCGATGTCGCCGGAGACGAACAGACTTTGCAGTTCCGCCCCGGCCCGTCCGAAAATCCGCATCGCCGCCGCCGAGCGTTCAGCCGGGTCTTCAATGGCCCGGATGGCGTTGCCGATTTCGCTGAACTGCTCGGTCGGGCTTTTCTCTAAAAGATCCTCGTAGGACAACCCGAGCGCATCGAACGCCTTGACCGGCTCCTGCAAGCCCTCGCTCGCTTCCACGAGGGACTTCTGCATTTTGTTGATGGCGAGCCGGGAGTTGTCGGCGCTGATGCCGTTGTCCTCGAAGGCTTGCCGAAGGATGATGAGGTCTTTGACCGCCACCCCCGTTTGGCTGTGGAGGTGATCCATGTCCGCACCCAGCTTGATGATGTCGCGGGCACCATTGATGACCGTGCGAACCGAGAGGTAGGCGGCGGCGAAACCCGCCACGCCCTTGATCAACTTGCCAAAGCCTGCCGTGGCCTGTTCCAGCCCGGCAAGCTTGGAGCGGATATCAATCAGGACACTGACACGGGAATCCATAAAGGTTTACGGCAAGGGTTGGACAGGCACGCCCGCGCCACCGTAGAGCCGGTGCAAGTCGGCGGGCTTGGTTTCCGTTCTGGCAGTGTCAATCCGGAGGGATCGTTCAAAGCGCCCGAGGGCCTGCGCGGCGGGTTTGCTCCAAATGGCGGATGCGGCCAAGGCGCGGGACTGGGTGTGCCAGCGCAGGGACTCCATGCGCCGCTGTTGATCCTGCCTTATCAATAAGAGCAGTTCCGGCAGGGACAGCGTGGCGGCGACCTCGGCTACGCCTTTGCCGAGGATGCAGGCGCACTCGGCGCACAGCTCGCAAACGCTCAGCGTTTGATCTGATTGAGGGGCTGCGCCCCTACGGCGCGTTGCGCCTACCCCTGAACCTGCGGGAACTGTTGAGCCACCGCCTTGCCGCTGGCGGCGATGGGAAGCAGCGCTTCGTTGACCTGCGCCCGCCGCTCGCCCCAACGGCAGGCATTCTTGAAATTTATGCCGTGGCCCTGTTCGCAAATATCCAAGAGCGAATCCACCGTGAGCGTGTCGGCCCAGCCCTCGGGCTTGTCGCAGAGAAATTCCGCGAGACGTTCCTCCTGGTCAACCAGGCGTAGATAATCAGGAAACTCCCGAATCTTGAGAAGCCGGACGGTAACCGTTTCCTCGGTTCCGGCGTTTGTGTGCACGGCGAGGTTAATTCCCCCGCTGATGATGGCGTTGTTCGCGTTCATATTGAGCTGCTTGTTCGGGGTCGTATTCATCAACCGGGTTGTCGAGGCCGAGGGCGACAATGCCCGCCTCCAGTGCTTCCTTCGTGTCAAAATCCACGATCTCGTGAACCGAGTCGGTCTGGCCGTCGGTCTCAAACGCACTGAGCACGCGCTGGCCGTCGTGGATGCAGCGCCATACGGTTTTTCCGTCTTCGGGAGCGCTGGCACGGTTAAACGTGAGGTCGTTTTCCTGAATCGTTTCAATCATAATTTTTCATTGCTGGTCCAGCCGGACCTATACGGTGATGGTCCAGCCCTTGCCGGTGAGGGTGGTTTTGGCGGCGGCGGCTTCGGTCGAACGCAGGTTATTGGCCGAGCCCGGGTTGCCGGAGTAATTGAACTGGCCGTTGCTTGCAGTCGTGGCCCCGGCCAACTGGATAAGGGCGGCGTCAATGGCCTCGGCGGTAAGCTGGTTGTTGTGCGCCTTGACATAGCGCAGCTTGGTCAAGCCCGTTAAGTCCGGGAGCTCCGTCAAAAGGTTGTCGTTGCAAACAAAGTAGAAGAGTTCAGCCAAGCCCGTCAGGGAAGGAAGTGCTGTCAGTTGATTTTCGTTACAGTAAAAATTCTTGAGGGCGATCATCCCGGTCAGTTCCGGTAATGCCGTGAGCTGATTGCTCTGGCAGTAGAGGTAGGCCAATACGGTGAGGTGATTGAGCGGCGGCAGCGCAGTCAGTTGGTTACTTTCGCAATTGACCTGCTGCAATTGGGACTGGGCACTGAGATCGGGCAATACCGTCAGTTGGTTTCCCGGCAAGTACAGGTCTCTTAGCGACGTAAGATTTTCAAGAGGCGGGATCTGCGTGAGATCGTTGTAGGCCAGACTCAGGCTTTGCAGGTTGAGCAATCCCTCAATGCCCGAGGCATCTTCAAGTGTCCCCTCCTCAAGGTAAAGAGATTGCAGTTTTACCAACGGGCTCAGGTCGGGGATGCGGTGAAATTTGCACCCATAGTAAAACCCCAATGACGTTATTTCGGTCAGATGTGTGATCGCCGGGAAGCGCTCCAGCGGACAACCGTAGAGGTTGATGCTGCGCAGGTAAACGAGGTCTTCCAGGTGCAACTCTCTGACACTCACCCCATCCAGGTAAAAGCCCGTCATGGCCGGGTTGCACCACATGCGCAGATGCGGGGCTCGTTCGCCTTCGGGACGGGAGGCAATGCTGTCCGTCATCTCCACCAGTCGCTGGGGCTCGCCGGTAGGCAGTGCTGTGGCAGTGCCGGTCAACGAGTCAAGTGTGCCCGGCGTACTGGCAGGCAAACCGACAGCCGGGCCGAAAAGTTCGTTCAAGTCACTCATGGCTCAGGCGTCCTTTCGTAGATAAACGGTGCCCACGGGCGAGAGCACATCGACTTTCATCTCGTAGCCGAACCACTCGTCCCCCACTTCGGGCTGGTTGTTCAGGCGCACGTTGCAGAAAAAGTCCTTGTGCATCAGGCGCGGGCTCTGGGCGTGCTTGTCGTCCCACACCCGCAGGCGGGCGAAGCCGTTCAAATTCTGCGGGCGCTGAAGCGGGTTGATTTTCCGATAGTCAGGATCGGTCCCGGTCAACTCACCGGACACACCGTAAAAAAGTACCTCCACGGCCCGGTCATCGACCTCTTCCAATTGGAGCAGGTAGCCGAGACGTAGTTGTGTCGTGAATACACGGTCGAGAATCTTCACGCTCCGGTAGCTGCCGAAGTGGTCCTTCGTCTCGGCCTGATTCTGGAACGAAAAGGTTTTGACGTTGCCGAACATCGCGCTGGCGTCGTCGTAGGCGGCTTCGCTCTCGGGGACCACTGTGGCGCCGGTGATGAGCGAAAAATCGCCGCTGCCGATCAGGAGTAAATTCGGGTTGGGCATGGCTTAGGGCTGGATGGTTTTTACCTGGAAATTGCAGAAGTATAGGATGAGGCCGCTGTCGAGCGGTCCGGCTTCGTAGGCGGGTGTGTCAACTTGCAAGACGTGGCGCAGGCCGCGTTCGGTCGCCCAACTGGCCTGATGGAGCGCCTCCAAGACACGCTCGGCCACTTGCAGGGCGTTCTCGCCCGTCTTACTCTGAGTGGGGTTTTCCAGAACGGATACCACCACCTCGTTGTGTAGAAGCAGCCGGGGACTGTCGGCCTTGGACGCATAACCAGAAGACTGAACCAGCACGAGGCAGAGTCCCTTCTCCTTCAAGGCCGACTCCAAGCGCCGGTTATGGTCGGCAGAAATGTTGGCGATGATTTCCAGTTCGGTCAGAAAGGCATCGGTACGCAACTGCGCCGTGACGGCGGGGATGACTTCGGAGAGCTTCATGCGAAGATGCGGCCAACGGTCCGCTTGAGGGCTTCCTGCTGTTTGCGCCGGACGTAGGTTTTCATGTCGGCGGCCTGGGCGCGGAGCGCCTTGTCCACAAGACTACGCTGGCGGTTCTGCACCATCACTCCTTCGAGAAAACTGCTGATGCGGACGGAGGGATGGCGCTGGCCTTTGGCCGTGCGGATGAGGGCCTCACCGATCTTGCGGTTGCGCCGGGAGGTGGCGCTGTGGCGGGCGTTCTGGCCGTCGCGGTTCGCCCGCCAGGCCCGAAACAAGTAGCTCACGGACAGGTAGCGGATCGACCGTTTGCGCAGGGCGAGTTCCTGTTTCACGGAAAGGGACTTGCCGTCCGTGCCCTGACGGCGGCGAATGGCGTAGCCATGGACGGCGGCTTCCTGCTCAATCTTGTCGCGGGTCGGAGCGATGGCCTTGAACTGCCGGTACAGTTCCCACTGCACCTTCTTGGCCCGGTTCTCAATCAGCGGCCCGGCCTCGCGCTGATTATACCGCAGATACTCGCGCAAGGCCCGGTCGAACTGACGCAGGGACTGACTGGACGGCGCTTCATTCATGCAGCGGGCGCGGTGTCAAAACAGCTCACAGCTTCCCGAGGAACCGCAGCACCCCGAGCACGGCAACCACCAGCGGCGGGATGGCCGTCGTCACCCAAAAGAATTTCAGGAGCATGTCCATTTTACCTTTGAGGTCGCGGATGTCCGAACGCAGGCCGTTCTCGCCGGTCTGCCCCCAGAGCGTCACCTCCAGCACGGTCAGGCGCTTTTCGATCTCCCGCAGGCGGGTGAAGATTTCTTCGTGCTCGTTCATACGTAGGACACCTCGCATTCGAAGTTTATGGTGAGATCGCCGGGCGTGCGAACGATGTGCGTCACCCGGTAACGGGTGCCCTGCCCATCCTCAAAGCCGTCTCCCGCAACGGGTAGCCCATCGGGAAACGCCGAGGCGAAGACACGAACACCCACGGTGTTATCGTCACCCGGCGTAAGGTCGAAGCCCTCCGCTTTCGGTTGGAGCGTACGGATCAAGGCTGTAAAGGAATGGTCGTTCCAGGCCAGGGAGGTACCGGCGATTTCGAGTAATTCGGCAAAGCCTTCAGACTGGTCATACTGTTTGGGCGTCATCCCCAAGAAGGGGTGTCAAAAGTAAGAGTATTCAAAAAACGGCCTACGCAAATTTGGCATAAGTTCTTCAAACTGACAGAGCATTGACGAGCATAGATATTCTGTCTAAGCTTTGAAATCAACTTTTGGCATCCAATTTGGTAATTGGCAGCACTAGCAAAAAAATAAATCTATAAGAATAAATAATCACATGGAAACAATAACAGATTTTATCGCATGGCTTGATGGAGCAGAGCCAGAAGGACACGATGAAGTGTATTCTCTTTATCGGTCAGTGAAAGATTGTAAAGCATGGGGATCTTATAAAACTGTTCCTGCCAGAGGGAATGGTGATCGTTGGATTGTTACAGCTGACCATATTGATAGTTGCAATCTTCTCCTAGCCTCTGAGAGGGCTAAGGAAGCGTTTTTGCTACATTTGGAGAGGACATATTGCGACAATGATTTGGACATGGAAGGCTGGCATGCATTCAAGCATGCCATGTCCAAAAACGACTAATAGCGGTGAGTTATTCATCTGCATGACGAATGCCATTTAAGTGTGTTTATTGGAAAAGTATGGAACGTGAAACTACCTGCCCACCACCACCAATTCTTCACAAATTCGGGAAACGTTGTTACTTAGAACCACTTCTGAAAAACGGAGTCGTTTCGTTCGCGGTAGCAACATCCTACAACGACTCTGCGCTTACCGAAGGACAACAAGACAATGAGACCACACGGGTTTTCTCGCTAGCTCCTGGAGTTGATTTTTCCTTTCATTTTAAAGGGAGAGATGGAGACGACCTAAAGTATTACATCTGGTGCTCTAGCCTTGATTACTCGGAAGACTTGCTCACGGAGTTTGATGCCGACTCCTGCCTTATCATCACTGATCCAGGTCAGTTTGGAGATCGGCTTTTGACCGAGGTTCGCAGACAATTCCCAACAAATGAAGCGGGTATTCCCGGTTGTGACTTCTATGCGCGTGACGTTAAATATTATGACGAAAATCGCCCTCCAGTAACATCAAAACAGGAGCATTTAATTTATATGAAGAAGAATCGGTATTCGCATCAAGCGGAATTCCGTTTTGTTTTTGCAACCGACCCCAAAAGGACGCTCCCTGATCGTATTGAAATCAAAATCGGATCCATCGAAGATATTGCTGCGTTCTATGTTCCCGAATAAGGTATGAGTCTAAATCAACTGTTGTTAGACGTAAAAGTGTGACAAGGAAGAGGCCCCACCGTCTCCGATGAGGCCCCCGAGTCATGAGCGACGGGCAGTATTCCCAAGTTACTCAGCCGGGCCGACAATGCGCTTGATGCCAGCGGCGATGGCGGTAACGAAGCCGTAGAGGCATTCGAAGGCGACGATTTCCTTGCCCGAGTCGTTGTCGTAGAAGCGGCGGTAGCCGAAGGTGATCCCCGTTTCGGGGTCGCTGACGGGGCCGGACTCCAGGTAGGACTCGGGCCGGAGCGGCGCGAGGTAGCGCATGGCGACCGCAAGCCCCGCCGGGTGGGCGGCGAAGCCGACCAGTTGTTCGCCGTTGTCGGGCAGGACGATGGTGTCGTAAACATCGAAGCCGTAGATGCGGGGGATGCGGGCCTCCATGAGGGAGGGCTGACTCATCTGCATCAGGTAGCTGTGGCTGATCTTGTCGTCGCCCAAGAGCGCCGTGTAGTAGGAGTCGTCGAGGATGAGCGAACGCTCGGTGGTGGGCATCTTGGCCTGAGCGCAAGCCCCGCGAATACCCAGCACGCTGGCGGCGTTGAAAGCCTCGGCAGCGACAGCCGCAATGGCGGGAGCGCCGTAGTTGGCCAGCGTGATGACGGAGAAGATATCCTGCAGTACGTCCTGCGCGAGTTGCTTGGCCTCGGAACCGGCCAGCCGCTCCAGCTTGATGAAGCTCGACTCGGCGGCTTCCTTGTCGGTCAGGTGAAAGGAGCGCACCTTGTGCCGGTTGCAGACGACGGGGATGGTGGTGACCGTGCGGTCGGCGTTCTGCGAGTAGCTGCCCGCGAAGTCCGAGCTGACCGGCAGCGCGTTGCCCACGACGGGCACATTGACGGTCTTGCCGCGCTCCAGAAACTCCGACGAGAAGTCGGTGGAGAACGCGCGGAGGGGCTGAAGGGCGGCGCGGAAAGCTTCCAGAAACGCCTGCGAGATGCGGATGTCCTGTAAATTAGTGAGGGTGTTGGCCATGGTAAATCGGGTTGGTTAAGGGTCGGTGGTGGCATAAAGTGAACTCAGTGCCCGAGGATCTTGTCCTTGTATTTGCGCCAGAAGGCGGTCTGCTCGGCGGGCGTCTTCTGCGCCTTGAGCTGCTCGGTGAGGTCGCCGGTCTCGGGGGCTCCCTGCGCGGTGACGGGCTGCGGCTCGACCCCGACACTCGCGCAAATCTCGGCGGCGCGGGCCTCGGCGGTTTTCGCCTCGGACTGCAAACGCTCGACGGTGGCCTGCGCGTCCTGATGCTGCTGACGGGCCTGCTTGAGGTCGCCCTGCAACTGCGTGACCAGCGCCGATTCCTCGGCTTGGGAGGTTTCGGCCTGCGTGAGTTGCTCGCGCAGCGTGGTGACAGTGGCGCGTTCAGCTTCGAGCTGGGTTTCCAGCTCCGCGATTCGCGCCTCGGCGGCGGTGAGTTTTTCTTCGAGGGTCATGATTGCATGAGGGTTGATGTCAACTTGGCGATCAGCGCGGCACGGCTGGGGACGATGCCGGTGACGAGGTTCTGCTTCGCGGCCTCCGTCCCGTAAAAGGTCTGTCCCTCCAATGCGGAGGCCGACACGTAGCGGCGCTTGGCGCTGACCGCGTCCTTGAACATCCCGTGAATCTGGTCCACGCGCTCCTGCAAGAGCGCCCGCTGATCGTCGGTCAGGCTGGTGCCAGGGATGCCCGCCGCCTTGTAGGTGCCCGCTTTGATCAGGTCCACGAACAGCCCTCGCTGGGCGAAGGCGTCCGAGGCGTCGAGCACTGCGAGATAAACGCCCACGGAGCCCACCGTGGCGCTCTGGGTGCAAAGGAACTCGGTGGCCTGGCTCCCGAGCCAGTAGGCGGCGGAACAGGCTTCGCTCGCGGTGAAGGCATAGGTGGGCTTCGGGAAGGCGGCGATTTGCGCGGCCAGTTCGGGTATGCCGGTCACCGTGCCGCCGGGCGAATCAATGTCCAACAGCAGCGCGTGAACATCCGGATCGGCGGCGAAAGTATCGAGTGTGGCCGACAGCTCCCCCGTGTCGGATGCCCCGAGGAGTTTTTCAATCGGCATCAGCCCCTGACCGAGAATACCGCTGATCGGGACGATCCCGATGCCGTTTTCCACCCGAGCCTGCGGCGGCTCGCCAAACAATTCCTTGATCGTATCGGAAAATCCGCCACAGCGCTCGACGAATGCTGTCAGCAGGCGCGGCTCAATCAGCAGCGGATCGTGACGGAGAATGGCATGGGCGAAGGGCACGCCATTGGTAGCTTGTCAACAGGCAAGAAGCCAAAATAATAAGCTCATGGGACCATCTCTTGCCAAATACCCCCATCTTGAGTTTCGACGTGATACAATCTCGCGGCGTGCAAAACAAACAAAGGGCATCATCGGTGAGCTTCAGCTTATAGCCAAGCACACCGATGGTGAACACGCCTTGTACCGTAACGATAAAACTAGTGAATACTGGCAGCTCGCTTCTGCATGGAATTGGGGAGCTTTGTCGTATTGTTTTCTTGTCCCCGAGATATCCCTGGCTGACTGGAATTCTGAACGATATATCGACCCGGACGAATTGATAGTCTTCGTTGGAGCCGTCCAAAATTATTTCACACAAGACTCAAACCGTAAGATAAGGGGGCTGAAGGAGCATATGGAAAAGCTTCAAAAGGCTGGGTTATTCCCGAAGGAACCCACTGGGAGATGGTTCGGGCCCTACGTGCGTGAAAACGTTATCCCCGACTATAATGCTCTAGAATCGCGTTGGAATGCCTAGCTCCCTGATTCCTCTGATCGACTCTCTGCACTTGCCACCATCTGTGTGCCGCTGGGTTTCCAAAGCATACTCACGGGCACGCTATACTTCTCGGCGGCTTCCATGATGGCCTTGGCGTCCTGCGCCCGGCGCTCCAGTTCCTCGCGGAAGTCCATGCCCAGTTCCGAATAGTGATCCGATAGCGTTTTGAGCCCGGTCTCCACATCGGACCGGTTCTGCTGGGCCTCGCGCCCCGCATCGACCGTCACCCGGCGCGGACAGACCCAGCCGACGCGGTTCCAGTTCTTGGCGGGAGCGAGTTCGCCCCGGTCGATGGCGTCCCCGATGACGTAGCCCCAGGTCGGACGCAGTAGCCGCTGGATAAGGATCATCTGCCGGTAGCTGAAGCGTCGGTCAGCTTTGGCCACGATCAGCCGCACACCCGCGCCGCCGATCTTACCAGCATCGAGCACGAACTCATAGGGCAGCATCCCGGCGGCGGAATCTCGCTTCAGGTGTTCCAAGAATCCAGTGAAGACGGGGCTGGGTCGATTCGATTGAAAGCTCTCCAGCGATTCGCCGGGCTGCAGAGAAACGATCTTTCCGCCCACGATCCGTTGCAGACTGACCGGATCGCTCGGGGGAGGGGCATCCTCCGAGCCGGTATCGACCGAAAAGTCTGAAAGCTCTTCCAGCCCGCCGTTCTCGCGCTTGATGATGCGGGCGATGTCGGCGTTGTCCTTCACCGCGTGCTTTTCCAGCGCGAGCATTTCCATCTCGTCGAGGATGTGGTTGATCGAATGCTGCAAGGTCGGCGGCTGGCGCACACCGCTGGCCGACTCCGGCTCGAAGATGTGCATGACCGCATGGGCCGGAATGTCGCGGGCGGTGTTGTCGTCGAGGATCAGCCGGTAGGCAACGGGAGCCCCGTAAGCATCGAGCCGGATGCCATCGGCGGTTTCGCTCGACGCGAATCCTTCCCCGATGCGGTGCGCCTCGATCAGTTGCAGGCGCGGACGCCCGAAGCGGTCGCGCACTTTTAGGCAGAAGAATTCTCCGTCCACGTCCAACCCCCGGCAGACTAGGTGCTGGCATTCCTCGAAGCTGAAGCGCTGAGTAATCTCGGCCCGTGCCGCCCAGCGGGAAAAGTAGTCCTCGGCAGCTTTGTTCCACTCGAGGTCGTCGGTCATGGCCTGCGGCTGAATACCGTCGCCCGTGGAGTAGATCGCCATGTCCGCCACCATCTCCCGGGCAAAGCCCGAGTTCTTGTTGAGGTAGCGCGAGCGGCGCACCAACTCGCGCCGGGTGTGGCTGCTCAATTCCTTCTTGGCGTCCGTGGGCGCGGCTCCCGGCACCTGGCTGCGCCGACGAGAGGTGTTGGCGTTTTCATAAGAACTGGAACCGAAGAGGCGACCGAGACGTTCGAGGAGCTTCACAGCTCCAGATCGCTGTCAACATACGAGGCTCCAACCCGAACCGTGGGCGGATACTTCGCGGGGTCGAGCTTCTGCAGGGCACGCTGGCAGGCAGCGATTACCGCGTGGATTTCGTCGATGCGCCGCTTGGTCACGCTGGACCCGTTGTCCGCGTAGGCCGAGAGCGTCTTCTTCAGTTCCGACTTCTGGATGGCGAGGATTTCCTCGACCTCGGCGGCGGTGAAACCGATGCTGTAATCAATCTGCGGCATGACTGCCCATGGGGCGCTGTCAACAGGCGGCTTGACCTTTTGAGCCTTTTTGAGCACATTTGAGTCATGAGCAAAACTGCCAGCACTTTAGTTCGGGCCAGGGTCGATGCCGCCCGCTACCGCAAGGCCGAGCGGGTCTTCGAGCGGCTGGGCATGAAAACCAGTGACGCGATCAACGTGTTTCTGGCCCAGGTCGCCCTGCGCCAAGACATGCCTTTCGCGGTCACCGCGCAGCCCGAACGCCTGATTTCCGATCAGGAACAGGTCCGCAACTGGAACGATGCCCTCGGTGAATACTAAGCCCAAGCCGGGGGAGGTCTGGTTCGCGGATCTCGGTATGATCGAGAAAGGTCGTCCGGTGCTGGTGTTGTCGTATCCCGAGCCCGATGATGCCCGTGCGCTCGTCGTGGTCGCGCCGCTGACCTCGCAGATTCGCGGCCTGCGCGGCGAGGTCGATCTGGGCCATCCCAGGTGGCTCCCCAAGCCTTCGGCGGTCAACGTCCAAGGGCTGGCGAGCTTCGACCGGCACAAGCTGACCCGGAAATACGGGAAACTGACCACCGCGCAATATGATGAGGTCAAGGCTGCGGTTCGTGAGCTTCTTGATCTGTGACGGATAAGAATCTTTCCGTCACGTCCTGCCCGTTGCAGAACACCCGGCGACCTTCCCCAAGGGCGAGATAACGGCTCACGATGACATCGCAGTAGGCCGGGCTGATCTCCATGCCGAAGACCCGCCGTCCGAGTTGCTCCCCGGCGATCAACTGGCTGCCGGACCCGCTGAAGGGCTCGTAGCAGAGTTCGCCCCGGAGGGTGTGCTGGCGCATGGGAATGGCGAAGCACTCCAGCGGCTTGGGAGTGGGATGATCCGGGCGTTCGTCGTTGTTGAGCCCTTCGATGTCCCAGACCGAGCGCAGGTATTCCTTGTCGGCGCGGGGCGGTTTCTGGCCTTTCACCCAGCCGAAGAAGCAGGGCTCGTGAGCCCACAGGTACCATGAGCGGGTGAGGATCGGGCGGTTGGGCTTGTGCCAAATGATCTGCTGGTGGACGAACGCGCCGTTCTTTTCCCAGGCCTGCTCAACCATCATCTGACGACGGCTGGCGTGCCAGCAATACCAGGCGGCATAGGGTTCGATGGCGTGCTCGACAGCAACCTTGATGAAACGGTCATAGAGGTCGTTGTTGCGCTCAAGGTCGGCCTCATCCCACGTGGGACCGTAGGTCTCCGACCAGTCGGTATTCGTCTTGGGGCGGGTGCCAGGGTGATTGGTGCCGTCGTAGCCGACGAGATACGGCGGGTCGGTGGCGAAGAGGATGGCGCGTTCGCCATTCATCAGGCGCTTGACGTGCTCGGGGTCGGTCGAGTCGCCGCAGAGCAGACGGTGGGGGCCGAGTTCATAGAGGTCGCCGGGTTGGGTGACAGGATCGACAGGCGGCGTGGGGATAGTGTTCGTATCGTCTTCCGAGGTCTCCAAGCGGTCGAGGATGTCGTCGAGGGAATCCTCATCGAAGCCGGTCAGGTCGAGATCAATCTGGCCGTCGAGTTCCTTGAGCAGCGCCTTCAGCGCGTCGTCATCGGTTTCGGCCAGTTCCGCGATCCGGTTGTCCGCAATCATGTCAGCCCATTCCGCCGCCTCGGACTCGTAGTCCTGATAATCCACCGGTACACGGGGCATCTTCAGCAACCGCGCCGCTGCCAGTCGCCCATGACCCTTGGTGATGAAGCCCGAGCGCTTCGAGACCACGACCGGATTACGGAACCCCTGTGACCGGATGATCTTCGCCAAGAGCGCGATCTGCGCCTCGGGGTGCTGGTTCGGATTGCGGGGATTTTCGACGAGCTTGTCGATGTCGACCAACTCGGTGTGGGCGCAGTAAATGGCAACGGCAGGCGTATCGCTCATGCCGTTGCTGGTGATGTCAACGTGTCCCTCGCTATTACTTCGGATTTTACCGAAGGCATTACAGCTACACTCTTACCCCAATATAATCTTTTTGATTTTTATATGACTTTTTAAGATTTTCTCGAGATGCATATCATGCCCCTCTACCTGCAAGAAGCTCTTACGAACGTCTTCTGTCACATTTGCCGCCCTCCAAGCCAAATCTACTTTTGTAATAGTTATCAAGATTTCTGCGCTAAGCGGTTGGAAGCCGGTTGCAAATCACCCCACCCTGACGACGACACATATGGCATGTGCGTTCTTTTTTATGATGAAGAAAGTGGGGAAACTGGAGTTGATATGTTTATAAGAATGGACTTGGATATCGATGGCTTTCGTAAAAGTAAGCAAAGGATCAAGCTGGCTCAAAAAGGATTCAAAGATTCGTTATGGACTCCTGAAAGGGTCTTTGAATTCATTTTCCTTCATGAGCTAGGCCATGTAGTTCTGAAGCACATGAAAACAACTTCTATGTCAGAAAATGAAGCTGACGCATGGGCATTGAATCAAATGAAAGAGCGTGGATGGCTTTGATTATATCGCTAAGATAATGCTTCTGAATTGTTCCTAAAAAGGCGTCGTCCATTGATTTACACGGTTAACAAAATTAGTCTTAAAGCCTCAATGCCTTGAGTTGCTCTGGCGTGAGCGGGGCGGGTTGGCCGTGGCGCTGCCACGTATGCTCGCTGCGCCCGAAGCCCAACTGGACGCTGACGGAAGCCTTGGGCATTTCGATACCGTGGCGTTTGAGGATGGCGTCGGCCTCGGGGTATTTGACCCCGGCCCGTCCAAGTGCCTTCAGAACCGCGCAGGCCGAGAAGCCAAGGATCTTCGGATAGACAGAACCGCCGCCCTTGCGTTCACGCTTGGCGGCGGGCGGTTTGCGCTGGTCCATAATGAAGGCAGCATGCGCCTTGGCAGCGTCCGCGTCAGTAAAGGTTCCGCGCATCTTGCCGGACTCGCGTAATTGCTGGCGTCCGTTTTTGCAAGGGATGATGCTGAACTCCCCGCTAACGAGCACTTCGCGTTTGTTGAGGGTCTTGGTGGTCCAGTTCATGATATTGATACGTTGGTGATTGGTTTGTGGTGATGGTCTCAGGCGATGTCGTCGTCTTCGAAAAGCTCGGTGTCGAAGCCCTGCCGGGCGAGGCTCGCGAATTCCTGCGCGACCCACTTTTCGCCCGAAGCCTGCTGGATGCGGCTCTTAAACGAACCGTCGTAGAAGCTGGTGGAGTCGGCAAAGTGGCGTCCCCAGCGGCTGCGCAGGAAGTTGCGGATCGCGATGTCGGTCGGCTGCCACGGGGCGCTGCGGAAAATCTCGAACGCGTCGGCAAAGGCCTGCGCGGCTTCGGCTTCGTTCATGTGCTCGTTGTGTTGTACGACACCGTAAAAACCCCAGGAATCCTCGCTCGGGGCGGTGGTGTAGTTGGCGTTCGGGGTGGTGCTATTCTGCTTCATCTTGTCCTCCAATGGTTTGTGGTTTCTGAACGCATACACGCTCTCATACGCGAAGCTATCAAGTCTATTACTCATTCATATTTAAGTATTTGTGACTTTTTAAAATCATAGCCCAATGTGATCGAATTCCTGTGCGACCCACTCTTCTTCGAGGACTTGCCGGATGCGCTCAGCCAACGTTCCCACATAGCGGTTGCTGACCGATCCCAATTCGTACCCGGCGTAGCTACGCAGGAAAGTGCGGATGATTATGTCGGTGGGTTTCCACCGGGAGGCGCGAAGGACCTCGAAAGCTGTCTGCCAAGCCTGAGTGGCGTCGAGTTTGGCGATCCGGTTCATGTAGCCGTAGAATCCGAAGTAATCTTCGGTCGGCGCGGCTGCAGGGTTGGCGTCAGGGATCTGCTCCATTTTATTCTCCATGTTTGGATTGTGCTCTTCGTTCATAGTCGTTCGCGGGTTGGGATGATCGTATTCAGCCGTCGATACGGAAGGCGTACCGGGCGTAGTTGTAGCCTTCGGAGTTGACGTAGAAGCAGCGCCCGCCGGTGATCACGACGAAGCATTCCAAGGGTGGGTTATCCCCGAGGAAAGCCTCCATCGGGGAGGCGGCGTCGGTTCCGATCATCGGAAGCTTGCCGATCAGTTTGCGCTGCCATTCGGGCATTTCGCTGTGGCGGTGCCGGGGGCACTCGTCCCAAGTGGTGGGTTTGCGAGCGCAAAGCGGAGTGAAGGTGCTACGGGAATCGTTCATGGCGGTGTTTCCTTTTCGGTTCAGAGGTTGACGCCGAGGTGATCGAGCGCTTCGAAGGCGCGGCGCAGGTTGCGGATGGCTTCCTGTTCCTGCGGGCCAAGGTGGCTGGCGCTGTCGGCCAGACTCAAAATCCCTTCGCCCGTTTTGTAGTAGGCGTCGCGGATCTGCGTCAGGGCTTCGGCGGGCAGAGCGTGGAGGGCGTCGCGGGTCATGGGGGTGTTTGCGTTCTGCTTCATGTTGTTCTCCAATGGCTTGTGGTTTCTGAACGCATAGACGCTCTGATGCGCGAAGCCATCAAGGCTATTACTCGTTTATATTGAAGTATTTGCAGATTTATCTTCTCCCTCCACGGCGACCGCTTCGCGCCCGATAATCTTGAGCATGACGGCGGCGACCACGCTCATGGCCTCGCAGTCGAAGAGGTGGTTCGGTCGGCTGCCGATCTGCTCCCAAATCCACTTGCTGTTCTTTTTAACGCGCTGCTCGGACTCCATGTGCTGGAGGTAGTCCTCGGGGATGTCGCCGGGCACCTGCCACAGCGGAGAGCCATCGGCGGTATGCTCCCGGCGCAGGCGGGCGAGCACGTCTTTGATCTGGAGGTTCGACCAGTAATGCATCCGGCAGACGAGCCCCCGCGACACCGCGATCCGCCGCACCGGCGAGTAGAACCGCTGGACCGAACCCTGCGGTGTTTTATGAACGAAGGTGCTGTGGGCATCACCCATCAGGGCGGTCCAACCGTGGCGGGCGCACTGGCGGTAAACCTCATAGCTGTTGTACCCGGCATCGACGAATACCAGGCTGTCGTGAACACGGAAACGCTGTTGGATCGCTTCGAGTTCCTCCCATGTGACCACGCGCTCACACCAGAGCAGGCGCGACGCTCCCTCGGCGGACCATGAACGCACCACGAGGAAGAAGTGGTCCATCTGCACGTCCACGGTGAGGAAACGCAGGGGCACCAGTGTGACGCCATCAGGGAAGGGGGCGGCGATCACTTTGCCACGCGAACCGAGCGCGGCCTCGTCTGACCAGTCCTCGCCCAAGCAGTAGGCGCTGGTAGCAATCTCCACCTTGAAATCCTCGACGAACTCCCTCCACGCCAGCGCGAGACGCTTCTGGTAAAACTGCTGAAGAAGGGAGGTGTCACCCTTGCGGGAGGCGAGCTTGGCGCGGAGGTAAAGCTCAGCCAACTTGCCCCACGACATGGACGCCAGGCTGTTCCAGTGGAAGCCGATGTTTTCCCGGGCGGCATTCGGGTTCTGGGCAACGAACTGCCCGGTGGCGTTGAGCTTGCGGCGGTGCTCGTCTGAGTCCGCAATCTCATGCTGGCAGTGCGGACAGAGCAGCACGGTGCTGGACCGGACCTTTTCAAAGTCATATTGCTCCTGCGCGTCCTTGCAGTCCTTTGACCATTCGACGTTTTCCCACAGGAAGGGCTGACGGGTACCGCACTGCGGGCAGACGAAAGTCCACTCGCGCATGTCGGTGGTTTCAAACTTGCGGTGGGTGTCGTCGTCTTCCTCGCCGCCTTGGCTGAGGAAGATGCACTTGCCCAGCCAGCCGAACGCCGTCACACGCGCTTCGGCCTCGGCCATGTGGCCCTGCGGCCAGCGCCACGTCTCGTCACCAATCAGCCAACGGATGGACCGACGCTGCAGGTTGGTTTTGTTGTGGGCACCCAGCACCCACAGCGTCATGCCGTTGGCGAAGTGAATCGTGGTGTTGCGACGCTTGTGGCGGTCGGCAGGAAAGAGCGCCTTCACCGGCTCGCATTCATCGAACAGCTTCTGAAGGCGTGACTCGGACTGGTCCTTGGCGTCCTCGTCGGTCTGGTCCAGCCAGAGTGTGGGGCCGGGCAGGTTGGCGATGATGTAGCAAAGGGTCAGTTCCGGCCCCGTCGTCTTCGAGGACTGGATGGACGCGAGAATCGACACCACCCGCACCTGCGGATCGACGATTGCTTCCATCACTTCCCGCAGCCAGGGGGAATTGTCGGAGCGGAAACGTCCCGGCATGGGCGAATACGGGATGGCCGGGATGTACTCCTCGCACCACTGCCACGGCGGACGTCGGTCCGGGGAACGCCAGGCATTGCGCCAGATACTTGAAAGAGACTCCACGCACAAGGCAGGGCGTCAACGCAAGCTTGATAAGGAAACCGCGATTATATTCTATTTGAGAAGATGTCCTCTTCCACCATCAATTCATACGAAGACTTGGATAAGGTTATCGCAAAAGCGTTTCCAGATGCCGACATACGTTCCCGAGCTATCGCGCTTCTCGGTAAATACGGAACAGAAGATTTTCACCGAGAAATATCCCGTGTCCGAGCCGCAATAATCAAGGTAGCTCAGGCTGACGTTGAAAAACTACAGGGATTCGTAGATATTGCCTGTAGTGACTATCGAGACCTTTTAGTGATGGCCGAGTATGAACAGCAGTCTCGAAACTATAGCTTAAAGAAAAACGATCCGCAGAAACATCAGAGGCTAGTGGAGAAAGACGAGCGTGAGTATTCCGACTGGGTCAAGAAGATGACAGAATAGTTGCTACGGCGTGCAGTTCCCACCGCTGTGCAGGGTCTCGCAGACCTCATCAATGGCGGCAGCGCACTCGCGCTGGATGGCGATGGCGTCCAACCCGGACAGGATCGGCGGCAGTTCCGACTCGAACTTCGCCCGCATCAGCGCGATGGCTTTGCCCACCTGTGTGGTCCACTCGAGACGAACCTGTTCCAACGCCACATACTCGCCCTTCAAGATCGCGGTGCGAATCTCGCGTTGCTCAACCTCGGCCAGCAGCTTGCGAGCCTTCAAAGCCTCCTGACGATCGGTGGTGGTTTTGCCCGGATTGAGGTTGTGATCCCGGATGAACTGACGCCACTCAATGACCGAGTGTGAACTGTTGGCAGCCGGGGCAGGGGCACCCTCCAGCTTGCGCCACGCATGAACCGTCTGGCGACTAACCCCGAGGACCGTTGCCAACTCGGTCAAATCCTTTGCCACCGTGATCGAATCGTCCGCCACGGATTCGGCTTTGGCCTGAATCAAATCGCGTTCGGTCTTCGAGAGCGGTTTGCCCTCCGTGACCTTCTTGACGATGTTGGCGTAGTCCTTGGCGAGGATGCGTTCGGCCACTTCGGGGGTAATGCCAGACGTTGCTTTGGCGGGGATGTCGGAGGTCTCCATACCGAACAGAGACTGTCAACGGCCCCCATCTGAACCCTCTACCCAACCGAGGCCGCTTTACACTCCACCCGCGTAGAAGGTGTAAAGCTTTACAGGGTTTACTTTACACATCTTACACCTTTCTCGATACCGGGAAACGCGTCTGTCACCCTGCATGCCTCATCAATAAAAGGCGGGAGGCTTTCGGGGCCTCCCGCCTTTTGCGTGAAAGTGTAAAGCGCGAAAAAAGGGGTCTCTCTCTACTTCGCGGCGCTGCTGGCGGACCCCATCGAGCATCAATCGATATGGGACCCCGCTGACCCACCCCCTGCCTCGGAGACCGCCTCATGCAGTTCCTGAACGATATCCACCACCGGTTGAAGCTCATCGATAAGATCAAGCATGTCATCGATGGACGTGTTCTCAAGATAGCCGGAGCGTTTGAGCTTTCCCCACAGCACAACGATGCGCGTCACGTGGGGACTCATATTGTCAATGCCACGATCATTCGGCGGGACTGACATTTCCTCAACCTTGGCCACGCGTCCGAGGAGAATGGACTTGGCCAGACGGCGGGCAGACATCGGTTTTCCGTTTTGCTTGTCGCATTCCTGCAAAGCGACCTGAAGCCATTTCCGTTTTTCCTCCTCCGTTTTAAGGGGAGCAACTTTGCGGTGATGATCCCAACTCAAATTGTTAACGCGCGTTAACAATTGGACGTTCTTGGCCACACTTGCATAATGTCTGAGCACACCATAATCCAACTTGGTGATGCGCATGGCGCTCTCGTAGGCGTTACCCCACTCTCCCTTGCCCTCTCCGTAGTTGAGCCAGTCGCCAATCAAGAAGCCGATGGAACGACCGGCTTTCCCGAGTTTGGCACCCAGTTCGGACCAGGCCTGCTGGTCGAGTTCACACAGGAACTCGATGCCAACAGGACTGATGCGATACGCGGAGGATTCAGTGGTCATCTCGATGATGGCAGTCTCGTGCTCTTCGCTCATAAACAGCACGCGCTGTCAACTTGCGCTGAGCCCGCGAGGGAGGAAGGCCGAGCGCATCGGAGATCGCCACACAGCGTTTGCTGACGGTAGCACGGGTGACTCCATACTTCCGTGCGATGTCGGTCATGGAGTTCCCGCCATAGGCCACACCGGTCACCACGGCCAGGCATTCGGCGGTCAAGCGGATGTTGTCCTGCGCGAGGAGTTCACCAACGATCCGCCGGGCCACCGTGGCCATGCCGAAGTCAGTCTCAGGCCGATGGACATCCTCGTCATCAACTGAGGCAACCACAGGGGAGCCGCAGCGATCCAGCAGCGTGTCCTGATCGTGTTTGCCGGTGTGGTAAACGGGCAGGTCCGGGCCAGTGATCCCCATCTTGGCGAGCTGTCTGCGCTCCCGGAGCGAGAGCTTGGCCCATGCGTCGGCATACTCACGATCGCGCTCACGCTGGCGATCTTCGTAATCACCACGGCTCATCGCCCACCTGCCTTTCCGGTTTTTCCCCGCTGTCAAAACCTCCCGTCGCTGTCACGGAAGGGTTAGGGTTTTGCCTGCTGTCAGAAATACCCCTACTACTCCCCCTTAAGGGGGGAGTAGAGGGTTTTGACAGCGGCTGTCGAAAGTAAGAAGGTTTTGACGACGGGTTTTGACAGCAACGAGAATTCTCGTGCTGGTACTCGCGCCAGCGACGGCGAACGGTGGAGGTGGAGATGTCGTATTTGGCAGCAAGAGCCGTCTCACGTTCACGGGTAAGACGGGTTAGCCGTTCGAATTCCACGATGGGCGCAACGGCCTTGGGACGGCCTCCAGAGGACGATTTACCGCCGACGGTGTACTTCCCTGCCGACTCTTCATCCTGCGGCTCTGCGCATTGCTGCCAGCAGATCCCGGTCTGCCCGTGGCGCACGAAGATGGCCTCGGTCGTGTTGCCCTGCGTGTCCGTCATCCCCGCCCGGCGGCGACGTTTGCACAACTCAAATCGAAACGTGGGCGGCTGGCCCTCAGGCGCTTTCGCCCGCATGAGCACGGCGACTTCCCGCGCCCAGTTGGTCAGGGCCGACGAGCCAAGGCCACTGTAGGCATAATCCGAGCCCGTCCAATGGCTACGGGCCTTCGAGTCGGACGGCGGCTTGCCGGTGTGGTGCATGAAGCACCAGATGATGCCGGTGCGCTCGGAGATCGGATTCAACTGTCGCCCGCAGAATTCTGAAATCACTTTCTGCTGGCTGGCATCGTCCCCGATGTAATTGAGGAGCGGGTCTCCCCAGACGAGGTCCGGCTTGTGACGCTGAATGAGGATGTCGGCTGTCTTGGCGAAGTCCGCACCGCTGTGAATGGTGTCGCGGTAGAAGATGATATTCTCTTCCAGCAGGTGGCTGTTATCGTCCTTCAGGCCCATGCCGATACGCACGCCCTGGTACATCTCCGCGAGGTCGCCAATATCGTTCTCGGCCTGAATGATGAAACTCTTGAGCGGGCGCACGGGGCGAATGTTGAAGACGGGTAAGCCCAGCGCCCACATGACCGCGAGCTGCATGGAGAAGGATGATTTTCCGATGCCGGACTGGCCCACAATGACGAGGCTCCCACCCCGGCACAGCCAACGGTTGCCCAGCACGTTGTTGGGGTCGTTGCCGGTATCGTAGTCCCCGAGTTGGGACACCCGTAGGGGATCGGCCAATCCCAGCCCGTCGCACTCGCGTTCCCATGCCTCGAAGGACGGTGGCCCGAGGTTCACGGCAAGGAGCTTCTGAACGGCATCTCCGCGTCGTCCCCCTGGACAACGCGAAAAGCGCGAGGGATTACGGTTCTGGCTGTCGATGACGAAGCCTTCGGGCAGTGACTGCCAGAGGCGTTCGCGTCGGGCGTGGTATTCATCGCGGGTCTTCGCCTCCACCCGCACCCAGGCATGGATGCTGTGCCCGCCCGAATCGATCAACGCGGCAATGGGCAGGCCGCTGTCACGCAGAATGCGTTCCTGTTCGCCCTTGGGAATGCGGTCACTCTCAATCAGGGTGTGCCGGTACGCCGTCACATCCTTATCCGTGCCGTTGGATTTCTGCGTGACGGGGTTGATGCGGATGTAGAGACCGTGCCGGGTGGAGAACAGGCGTTCAATGCCCCCCTTGCCCGCCGCCCGCTCCAACCACTGGTCGCGGGTGAAGACGTTGATGCCGCCGTGCTCGGGGATGGCACGGGTCTCGCCATCGGGCAAGGTTCCCGGCGCGAGCGAGAGGATATCATCGGCCTTGAAGCACGCCTTGAGGAAGGTTTCAAAGGGGGGCTTCCCGCTGTCAAAACCGTTTTGACGGCGGGTGAAGTTATGATGATCACCCGCCCGAAACGCGACTTTACCAATAGTGGAGCGCAGCCGAAAGTTGGCGGCGGCAATTTCCTCCTTACAGCTGTCGTGGAAGCAGTGGATCGTCGGGGCGTAGCCGTTCTCGGCGTCCAGATAGACCCGGCAGTCGCGTTCGCGGCTCGGCGTCGTATGTTTGTGGGCACCGGGGCACTGGCAATAACCCGAATGCTCATAGGTCCAGTCCACCGGCCCCACAACGCCCTCGGCCACCTGCCGAAAGTCGGATGGCATCTCGGAAGTGCCCTTCGATGTGTAACGATAAGTCATCACATCGCCTTCCGGTTAAAATGTTCATCGAGGAAAAGCTGGGCTTCCTCGAAGGTGGCCAACTCCGGTTCCGGGTAGTGAAATTTCCGCAACCAGCTCAACTGCTTGGGAGTAGCCAGGCCGTGCTCGCGCCGCATGAACAAAAGGTCGAGGATCTTCGAGGCATGTCCCCGGCAGCTCACGCAATCGGTGTCGAACCCCGCCTTGGCTAGTGTGATCAATTGCCGGTCGCTGGGCGGCTTGCCTTCCCAAGGCAGCTCCGGCTCATAGTCGGCCAATTCCACCGCCTTGAGGCTCAGGCAGAACTCGATGGCATCGATGGTGCGGGCCTTCCGGCGAGCGGCCTTAACGAGGCGTTCCTCCAGCCGGGACTGGCGCACTTCCTCCACCTCTTCTTCGGCCTCCAGCAGATCGACTTCGCCGCCGCCCGAAAGACGTTCGCTTAATTCGGTCGTCTCCTCTTCGGAACGGGCGATGAGGCGGGCCGGGCGAATCAACGAATGATCGTCGCTCAGGAACAACGGATCGAGCAGAAGCAGGTTTTCCTTTCCCTCGGCAATGCGCGTGCCGCGCCCCACCATCTGCTGAAACAGCGACAGGCTTTTTGTGGGGCGCAGGATGAAGACGCAATCGGTCTGGGGATGATCCCAACCGGTCGTCAGGAGGGAGGCGTTGGAGACGAGATCATATTCCCCGCGCTCATAAGCCCGCAGTCCCTCGCGGTCGTTGCCATCTACGTGGACGGCACGCAATCCTTCCTCGCGGCAAGCTTTCACGAAAGCTTGGCTGGTGGCGATGAGGGGCAGGAAGGCCACAGTGCGACGCCCGGTAGCGTGCTCCGCAATGAGCCGAGCCGCCTGACGCAAGTGGGGCATGATCACATCGCCCAAATCGCCTTCGTTGTAATCGCCCGCCGTGGTGCGCACCTGCGACAAGTCCACCGGCAGGGGCACACTCTTGATGACGATGCGCGAAAGCCAGCCCTCCTTGATCAGACGGGCCAGACCGATCTCGACGGAAATCTTTTCATAGAAACTGCCCAGCTGGCGACGATCGGAGCGGAACGGGGTGGCTGTCACCCCGAGCACCTTGGCCGACTCGAAGTGCAAGAGCACCTGCGCGGCCATCGCCCCGAGCGTGTTGCGGTGGGCTTCATCAACGATCACGAGGCCGAAGTAATCCCGTGGCCACTTGTCCAAGCGGCGGCAGATGCTCTGCGTTGTGGCCACCACGACCCGGTCTCCGAGGAGCGCCTTCGAGTCGGCCATTTCGATACCGGCGAATTCGCCGGCGTACCCGAAATACTTGTCGGCGTTCTGGCGGACGAGTTCTTGCGCGTCGGCAAGGAACAGACAATTGCCGTTCCAGCCGCGCATCAGGTCAGAAGCGAGGATCGTCTTGCCCGCGCCGGTGGCCGCAACCCCGAGGATGTGGTCATGCTCCCGAAAATCGCGACGCACCGCTGACAGGAACTCCTGCTGGTAAGGGCGAAGGTCAAAACGGGACATCTTCGTCCTCCTTCGGTTGTGCCTGAGCCGTAGCGGGCGGGGTTGTCTTGAGGGTGGTAGTCGGCACGTTGTCCGTGATCCACAACTCCACCTTGTTGCTCTTCTTGCCCTGGTATTCCTCGATGCGAAGCCGGGCATGGCCCTGACGTCCTTCGAGAGCGGAAGCGTTCAGTTCGACTTCCTCGCCCTCGACCACCCGGTCGCCAATGGCCTTGCGGAAGGTATCGATCTTCCAGAAACTCGATTCGGTCGCGACGAGGTAATCGTAGAGGTAGACGCCGTGTCCTTCCACCTCGAGCTTCAGCTTGATCATTTCGTCACCAGCCTTGGACAGGGTCTCCGACGCCTCGATCACAGTGACGAGGTAGTCGCCATTGGGCACGAAGCGCGGCAGGTTGTCGGCATTTTGAGAGGTGTACTTCATGACCGTGAAGAGGGGTTGGAGTTGGGGGCGGGCAGCCGGGTGGCTGAAGATTCAACCGTCTTCGCTGCTTTCCGGCATGAACCGGAACCATGAGCCTCAAATCTGGCCTGCATCAGCGCACTGGCCTCACTGAGGTCGGGATCGTAGTCGCGGAGGCGCTCGGCCCGCTGCTCATAGGCGTAAAAGTCTTCCTCCATCATGCCACACCTCCTTCGGAAACTTTCTTCGAGAGGAAGCTGATGGCCCGGGCGGCCTGTTCCATCGTGAGATCGTCCCAGCTTTCCGCGCCCTCCAACGCCTCGGCATCTAGCCACTGGAACAGCTTGGCCATTTGCTCCTGCCCGCAGCCAAGTTGCTGCCAGAGACCCTGGATGTTTTTGATCTGTTGCTGAGTGGCAGGCTTGCCGCTGGCGGGAGGGGTGGACGGGGTCGCACTGGGAGCAGGCAGTGTTCCCGTTGCAAGGAAGACATGAGCGATGGCCTCAAACTCCATCGGAAGCACATCATCGAGGCCGTGACGGTTCTTGGCATCGAAGGCCGCGCAATGGGCAGTGTAGATGCGGCGCTCCTTGCCGCCGACAGCCTTCTTTCTTCCATCGGTCTCCGTGACCTTCGTGAAGTAGTTCACGAACAGAAGCAGGTCACACCATTCCTTAATGAGAGGGGCGCACTGCTTGGAGAGCTTCAACTCGTAGCGGTCATAGGCCCCGGCGGCGTCGGGCTGCTCAAACTTGCGGATGGTGGAATGAGCCACCATGACAAGGTGCATGCCCCGGGAGCGGAGCGCTTCTAGCGACTGGAGGAAACGCGAGAATTCCTCCGATAGATAGGTGTAGCCCTTGCCATACCCGAAATCCTCTATGCCGTCCTTATGGGATTTGCGGCAGATGTGCTCGATCAGAAGGCGCTCCAACCAGTCCACCGTGTCGATGACCAGCGTCTGGAAATGGTGATCGCTCTGGCCAAGCTGGACGATGAGGTCGAGTATGTCTTCCCAGTTCTGCGGCTGGGCAAAACGGGTAACGTTCAGGTGGATAGTGCCGCCCTCGGTGTCGAGGAAGACCGGTTCAGGGAAAGCGGCGGCGAGCGTGCTTTTGCCGATGCCTTCGGGGCCGTAGATGACGACCCGCTGAGGTTTTTCGACCTTACCGGTGATAAGCGGCAGGCCCGTTGCGGAGTTATCTTGCATGGTTACTGGCGGTTGAATGCCCGGATATGCCCGGAACCCATGGACAGAAGTTGCCCGGGGCGTAACGGGGTCGGTGTCAACCATGCCTCATCAAAATACCGACCTAGAACGGCGCGTAGCCACGGTTACATACAGGCGAAATGCCCATGCTCTCTGAACATCCCGAAGTCGGTATGCAAAAAAGTCCCTCCGTGAACAACGAAAGGGCTTTCTTGGGGGCATACGTCTATGATCGGGAATTACCGACCAGTGGTCTGCCGGACACAATGAGACACAAACAAGAAAAACTTACTTGAGCTTGTCGTAGGCCCCATTAGCCACCTTGGCGATGACCGCATAACTGATCCGCTGTTCTTTCGAGACACGGTTCATCGACTTTTCATGCAACAACCCCTTGATGTGATCACGAAGCTCCGGCGTGACCTTGGTGTGCTTACGCCGTTGGGGCAGGGCTGCTGTCTCACGCTGAAGACGAACGCCATACTTCTCGATCAACGCCTCCACCAGTGCCTTGGGCGTATCAAACCCGCTCTGCTTGACGAGAGTGGCAAGCTTGGCCTGCGCCGCCTTCCGTTTTCTCTTTTGCTCCAACAGCTGCTGCTTCTGCTTTTGCAGTTTCTTCTTCTCCTCTTCGAGGCGTTTCAATTCGTTGTCAATGTTCATAGAAATAGAATGTATTCGTATAGGTGCTATGATAATCGCGTTATTTCATTAACACATTATATTACTAAACAAGCTATCGACTAAGGAACTACTTTATAGATCAACATAGAAAAGCGGGGTTAAATGCCGCTTAAGCCATGACCATAGCCTTGTCTCTCAATATCTGAAACCTCAGCGGTTCTCCCGACAGATAACGCTCCAACTCATCAACCATCGTCCGCCCCAACCGATGGCACTCCATCCCTTTGCTACCCGCAATGTGGGGTGTGAGCCAGACATTCGGAAGCGTATAAAGTGGCGACTCGGGAGGCGGCGGCTCCGGCCAGGTCACATCAAGCATAGCGTAGAGGTCGGGACGCTTATACAGGGCCGCAATTAGTCCTGGCTGATCGACAACCGCCCCGCGCGCAGTATTGATAAAAGTAGCCCCATGCGACATGGACATGAAAAGCTCATGGGTGAGCATACCTTCCGTCTCCTTGATCCAAGGGGTATGGCAACTAACCACATCTGAACGCTGAAACACTTCCTCCAAGGAGCACATATCAACACCAAGCGCTTTCGCCTCGGCAGACTCCACAAACGGGTCGTAAGCAATAACCTGTACATCATATTGGCTCAGTCTTTCGGCTATCATGCGTCCGACGGCACCTAGCGAAATCAACCCGATAACAGACTTATACATACCCGGAAGAACTAAACTATTACTTGCCGCAAAGCGTCTCGACGTCCGGGTTTCGGATGCGAGCCTCCATGCATGCTTCGTCGCTAGAACAATCTGAGCCACGGTAAATTCACACACCGGAATCGCATTGGCACGGTAAGCACTGCTGACTGTGATATCTCGGTCCCAGAGTAAGTCCGTTGCGAAGCCGCGGATTGACCCAGCGCCGTAGAATATAGCTTTTAGTTGGGGAAACGTCCCAAGGAACACTTCATCGACCAGCGGCATGTCCCACCCCGAAAAGATGACCTCAACCTGCTGACATATGCCAGGGTATTTCAACCAGTTCTCCATTGTCATCACGGGTTCCAAAACCTCTGCCAGTGAGGAAATATCGCGACGTTCCTCCGGCCCATAAATAAGATCGTAGGCATAGGGCCGAAGCAGGTAAACGGCTTTAGGTTTTTTATTCATGATAAAAGGGTGTGGATTATTCCGGGGCGGAGTAACTGCCGGTGCCGCCCAATTCCGTGAATCGGCGATAGACATAAAATGCGACCAGTAGCGCGGATGCCGACAGGATCAATCCGGCTGTAAATGTATACCGGTAGACATTCCCTGAGAGATCGATGATCGTTCCGACCAGAGGCCCGATTCCCACCACACTCATCGAGGTAAAAATACCGGCAGCCGAAGCAAACTGGGCAAATTTCTCATGGGGGTACAGTCTCTGGCCAAGGGACGCTGAACTTGTAAAGAAGCAGCCGGAAAGCACTCCATGCGCGACCCATGCGACCAGGAAAGACTGTTGAGTATCGGCTAGCAACGAACCCCACAACGTGGCCAGCATATACCCGAACAGTGAAACCATGGCCACACGCAACGGGTGAAAAACATCAACCAGCCAACCGATAAAGAAAGTGATCGACAGGGAAATCCCGTACGTCAACGCCAGAGCCTTGCCGTAAAGATCCATACTGATATCTAGACTTCGCGCATAAGGAAGGGCGAAAATGTTGACCGGGTAAAAGGAAATCGTGGCCAGTGTCATCATCACAAAGATGGACAGGTAGTAGGGATTGGTGAAACACTGGCGGCAGTACAACCTGACTTCGCTCCAGAAGTTCCCAATAATCCCACAGGTGCTTTTTTCTCGGGACGGCGGAGGAGGATATTCTCCCTCTTTGACCCTGAAACAGACCAGCATGAAAGAAGTCCCGTAGAAAACACCAACGACGATCAGGATCAGAGTAAAGTGCGAAGGAGCCTTGCCCATGATCCAGTAGTTGAAAATCATCCCGTCGATCAGGCTGATGGCACGGAACATGCCGTAGAAACGCCCCAACAACTCCTTCGGGACGACATCGTTGATCAACCCGCCAAAAACCGCCTGCCCGGCGATGGTCGCAAACTCAAAGAAAGCCCAGAAAACGCTGAAACAGGCAACCGCGACCACCCACTCTTCCTGGTCCGGGAAATGTCCATGTACCCAAGATGCGATCAAAGGAGTCACCCCGATCCCTATCATCCCCAAGGCTGCCATCGGGGTGGTTATCAACAGGAAGGGAATGCGCCGTCCCCAGCGACCACGATGCCGGTCGGACTTCACACTTATAATTGGCCCAAGAATTAATCCGATGGCGGCGGGAAAGGAACTAACGATCAGGCCGAATACTAGATTCGGAACCTCAAGGCTACTCAAGTACCACTGCGACAATGGCCCGACAGACCGATCCCGCATTGACCACGAAAAGTCTCCCAACAACAACCAGAAGAAAAGTATAGCTAATCCGCCCGAGGTATAAACAAGGGTCCCGACAGACCAAGTTCTCGTAGTCGTGCTTTGTTGAGGAGTCGATTTATTGTAAGGCGCGAGCATTATGTAAGTTGTTCGTCAAAAAAGTCGGCGTGGAATATACAGCTAGGTCAGATTGGCTCATCCGGCGCCCGCGCCGGCAGACAGTTCAAATTCAAAGCTATAGGTCCCCGGAATCTTGCTCCGGTATGCTTCATGCACGGGCGACCCCCAACTGGTATCTCCTCCCACTCCCATCATCCAGCCATCCACGTGAACCGTCAGCGCATCTTCCTTATTCAAAAATGCATCATGCGTGGCGTTTTCCATATTCTCATCCGTACAGGTCCAAACGCTCACGCCCAGTAAGGGTAATGCAGCGGCCTTCAGATGGAGAAGTCGATCTTCCCCTTGCTCAGGGTACAACTCCAGCCAGCGAATACCGGTGCGATGCCCATTCTCCTGAGGGCGCACGTACGGCGTCTGCCAATTCGCCACAGACAACTCATGGATGCCGACCCGAGCCCCGCTGAGGCGATCGCAGTAGTTTTCCTGTGGCCCCCGCCCATACCACTTCGCGTGGCTAAAGCGCGAAACCAGAGGCAGCACCAGCCCAAAACGTGGAAGCTCTGGCGTTCCTTCACCCAGGCGAAGCTCACCGAAAATCCTCAAGATACCGTCATGAGAAAGTGAATACACGAGAGCGATCGATGCGCCAGCCAGAGCAGGGTCCTCAAACAAAAACCTCACCCTGACAGATTCTGCGCCGGCAGCCTCTCCACGCTCGAACGCATGTACCGTCATCCGATTCGCCGCCATCTTCCAAGCCCCCATTATTTCAGGCACCTCCCACCCGATATCGCTGTCGGTGGGCACACGCCAAAAACACGGTCTGATGGGTCCACGCAGATATTCCTTCCCCTGAAGCTTGATCGACGACATTTGGCCTGTCGCGGCATCAACGAGCACTTCAGCCCCCGCCGCGCAAAGCAGAACATCTTGCTTCACCGGTTCCCATGTGTCGAAACGCAGGAGAGCAGGTGCCCATCGTCCATCGCCACAGTACGATGGGAGATGGAGGGGGATTTGCTCCCATGCGACACAATGACCGGCAGAAGCCCACGATGCCCCCTCGCGCAAGCGAAAGACCATCGTCAAAAAATATTCGGCCATTGGATCGTCAATGACTCCTGGCGAAATATCGAGGGTAGCCCATACACTTTCCCCGGGCAGGGCCTCCAGACCAACAAGCCCTCCGTCAGCGACCGCGTATCCATTTTTCTCAATCACCCACTCCCCGGAGAAGGTCGAAAGAGGAAGAAAGCTGTAATGATTGCGTATCTGTACCCGCCCCTGCTGAAGATCGTCTGAACTTGAACGGAAGCTGATCGACTGAAGGACTTTTTTTGCCTCCCAATAATGCGGACGCGGATGCCGCTCGGCGCTTACCAGTCCTTTACAGCAAAAACGTCCGTCGTTCGGCTGATCACCAAAATCTCCGCCGTAGGCATGAAAAAGCCTGCCCGCCTCATCCTTCTTGAGCAGCGTCTGATCGGCCCATTCCCATATGAAGCCTCCCCACAACTCGGGATGCGCATAGAAAATATCCCAGTAATCTTTAAAATTTCCCAGCGCATTGCCATGGGCGTGCGCGTACTCATTGGCAATAAAAGGCTTCCCCGAGGGATAGATGCCATGCTGCTCCGGACTACCAAGTTCGCCGTGCTCACCTTTTCGCACAGCTTTACCCGCCAAATGATCAAGCAGCCACTCTGTCGTCGGGTAGGTTTGACTGTCGATGTCTCCCGCGAGATTCATATCCGCATACTGGATAAGCCGCCGCTCAGGATCGAGCCGGTGCGCCTCCTCACGCATTCGAAGAAACACCTTCCCGTAACCGGCCTCATTACCCAGCGACCACATCACGACGCAAGGCTGGCCACGGTCCCGCACGACCATCCGGCGCAATCGCTCAACCGTCATCGGCTCCCACAGCAGATCATCTCCCGGCAGTACACATTTATGATAACTCAGCCCGTGGCTTTCGACATTGGCCTCGTCCATCACCAGCAGACCGTGCCGATTGCACAGCCCGTACCAACGCGGGTCGTTTGGATAATGCGATCCGCGCACGAAATTGAAGTTGGCCTGCTTGATCAGGTGGATGTCCCGCTCCATGTCCGCCGCTGAGACCACATAGCCCGCTTCCGGGTTAGACTCGTGACGGTTGACGCCCTTGACTTTGATCGGGCGCCCGTTAATCGCAAGTTGCTGTCCAAGGACTTCAATACGGCGGAATCCCACATCCATTCGCCTTGCCTCGATCACAATTCCCGATTCTTCATCTACCAGTTCAACCAGCGCGGAATACAAGTAAGGGATCTCATGGGACCAGAGCTTGGGATTTTGCAGCGTGACTTTTTTGCTAACGCCTTCATCGGCCTTAATCTTTTCGGCAATCACTGGAGCACCCCACGGCTCATTACCTTCCTCGTCGTGCAGGCATACGCGGATGAGCAAGGCAGCCATACTCTGGCCTAACCGCCTCAGGTTAAAATGCAGGGCAATGGACGCCTCCTCATAATCATCGGCCAATGCAACTTCGAGATGAAAGTCCCAAACCGTAACCGCTGGCGTACGGTATAAAAAGACATCGCGGAATATACCGCTGAGCCTCCACATGTCCTGATCCTCCAGATACGATCCCGCGCAATAGCTGTATACTTCAACCGCTAATAGGTTTGAGCCGACATCAGGCGTGAGTAGGTATTCAGTAATATCGAATTCCGCCGGCGAGCGTGAATCCTGACTGTAGCCAACGAGGTGTCCGTTCACCCACACGTACATGGCAGCGCTCACTCCAGCAAAATGCAGCAGTACGCGCTCACCACTACCCTCAATCCAATCGTCAGGCACTTCAAACCACCGACGATAGGAGCCGACGGGATTTCGCTGCGTGTACGCAGTATAATGAGGAGGAGGCTCGCTCATGACCCGAGGCGGGTCCGGCTGAAATGGATAGCAATGATTCGAATAGATGGGCACGCCATAGCCATGCATCTGCCAACACGCAGGTACTCTCAGACGCTGCCACGATTGAGCGTCAAAGTCTGGCCGGTAAAAATGCGCCGGTCTGGACGAAGGTTCTGGTGACCAGCAGAAAGACCAGGCGTCCTCGCTGTTGAGCGACTTCAGCCAAGGGGAGTGGTCATAAGTGCTCGCCCAACCCGATTCCGTATCGGGAGTTGGCCACGAGGTGTTTCGGGGAGGCAGTTTTTTGATCCCGGTTACCAGAGGATTCTCAATCTCAGGGAGCCCCTTAAGCGAGTCATTGACCGCAGGGTGAGTCCTTGCAGAGCTTTCTGAAATACTCGAATCCCGAAGTAATGCTTTCATTGGAGAGCAACTCCGGTTGATGCATCAAAATCCTGAAATAGAAAACTCGACCAGCCCTTTCCGTAATCGAATTCCTGCCGCAAGCATTCCACCTTTTGGCTGCATTGGGGGGTATTGGACGATGCAACGAGTATGCAAAGGCACGCTAACACGCCAAATAAACATTCAGAATGACTTTTCATGCTCACACGATTAATCTTAATGGAGGTTATAACGCTACTTCGCCGGAATTTAGGGGCACTGTCGATAGACGTTAAATCGTACATACGAATCCAAATTGATTACAGCGCTACCCTCCGTCAGAATCCTGAGATCCAATCGCAACTTTGCCTAACCATACCATACAATAAATATGGTATGATCATTAGCTATTTAATTGCGATCATGAGCCAAAATACGGAAATTTCTTATTTTTAGGTGGCTGTTAAAAGTGCGAATCCCAAACCATCCGGATTTCAAGAAATCAGGATCATAGAAATCAAAAATCACGTCCCCATCTCTAATATAACGGACTTTTCCATCTATAGCTTCCAGGCGAATATGATAAACCTTTTCAGACATCAGAAGATACTCATCGGATCCCAAATCATGCTCTGGCAAAAGGGGTTTTTCACCATTTCCCGAGTAGCGGCGAAAACGGGTTGTTGTATTATCATTCCCACCGTACCCAACGTAGTACGTTTGCAATATATTATATGTTTTAAAATCGCCTGTCCTGCCATGATTTTCAAAGAATAAATCGTTGGGATGACGTGGGTCACTGGCCATCCAGAAACAATTTAAATCTGACAATCGGTCATAATCACCTCCGGCGTCAATTACCTCAGCATCGTATGTAATAACAACCGGGGCGTTCAATCGGTATCGAAACCATACAGTACATCCTTCTTTATCTTTGATTTCTAAGCAGCCATCTCCTGATATGATGTCTCCGTCCCCCGCTTGCTCGATGACCCAATTATTCAATCCTCCTTCGAAGCTATCGCCCCATTTGCATTCTCCGAAACTCACAACACACGTACTCATGGCAATAAAAACCAAACTAAATAAACGTAGCATATTTAAAATGCATTAAAATTCACAACGGAATCACCACCAACACCAACGAATAACATCATCCCAACCTCAAGGTCGAGATATTCCTATTAGCACCATTTGGTTGCGCACAAACAGCACGCAACCAAACGGCGTTATTACCCTAAAACCAGTATCTCTTACGACTTGCGTTTCACCCGTACTGCTAGAGTCAAAATCAATGCAACACTGAGAAAAATAGCCATTGCACCTGCGGGTTCGGGGATCGGTGAAACCGAAACATCGCTTAGAATAAACACCGAATCATTTGCAAACGCTTGCTGATTAAATCCAAGTAAGAACGTATCGAAATCGTAGGTAACAGGATCGATATCGGTTCCAGAAAAACTGACGCCTGCATATGCAATTGTATACGACAACCCGTTGGATGTCCTTGTCAAAGTAAGGGAAAAATCATACGTGGAGCTTGTTGAAATTGTACCACTGGGGTAATTCACAGAATCAATGGTAGTCGCCCCAAAAAGAAGACCAGAGTAGCCGGAATCTGAACTACGCTCTTGAAAATTAATGCTCATATCGCTCACAGCTCCAATAGGCCCTTGGGTTACAAAGCCAGAATAGTTTTTAAACAAGTTACCCGTAGACGGCCCCCATGTGGTAGCGTCCGAGGTCAATTGCTTGCCGCCGGAATTATAAAGGCCTGAGTAGAGGGTATTGCCCCATCCTCCGCCAGGGAAAGAAACACTTGGGGTCGTAAGTGAAAAGCTCAAGGTAACACTATCGCCTGTATTCTGGAGTGAGACTTCAGGAAAGTAAGCTACAACTCCTGAATATACTGTCTGGCGAGTCGGAAAATTTATCTCCAAGCTTCCAGACGATTCGCTAACTGAGCTGTCGCTTGTATCGCTCCCGGAGACCCAATACCAGCCGCCATCTAGAATCGTTGCTCCATTGGCTGCTGTTGCAATGACAACGGATAAAACGATAACGTTCACTAATTTAATATTCATAATGCTCATAGTCTTAGGGTTTTTGTTGTTTTATATATTTTCTACCACAAATAGTTTATCAAAAAAATACACTCAATATGATGAGTAATAATTTTCATTTAATACCTCACCAGGCCTAAAAGAATCCACATGGCCATCAATAAAGACAGCATTACATGATCCATTGTGACGGTATCTAAAATATCCATAATTTGAACTATCATCGACATCCGGATCTGCTTTGGGAGATAATATACCTTTAGGGTCTGGCGGAGGCGGATTTCTTTTCCACCTAAATGCATAAGAAGAGCTACCTGACCACTGCGGAACCTGTCCGCTGTCGGCAAAGAAAATGACATTCTGTGGACTTGTTATCGCATTTAAAAGAGGAGGCGAAGAATCCTCAGGACCAGCCACCAAGGTATTGTTTATACAGTATGTAAACCTCAAATAGTATGTCGGTTTTTTTACATCCAGCGTCCGCTCCGGACATATAAACACCTCGCACTCTTTGGTAGATCCTTGGCTTTTATTAAAGCCGACGTATGGCATCAGTAGCCAATTCCACCCCATGGACTGGTTGTCTCCACTGCGATAAGGAAACATTTTTCCACCGTTGTCCTGCACATAAAGCAGCCCTGCGGCACCAAGTTGGCGAAGATTGCTGCTACATCCAGCCATGCGAGCATTTGATATAATCCCCGATATTGCTGGAATGGCAATTGCCGTAAGGACAACAATCACTGCGACCGCAACAATGAATTCCGTCAGAGTAAAACCCCGCTTGCCCGTCGCAAAGTGTCTTTTGGCGGTTTTCATTATTTTCAAACTCAATTTTGACTGAATTGTTCTTCCCTCTGAGCAACAACCTTGAGGGGAGGAGGAGACATCCCCGCTAACTTATAAAGAGATTCCCGCACTCCCCGTGCGGCATGAACCGCATTCATGCCTCCCTGGCCAGGAAAATTCGAGGTACGCCAAAACAGGTCATTTGGACTAATCCGATAACCACTCAATCGCCTGTGGAATGCACCGTCGGAACTACGATATTTCTCCAACTCTCGGGAGGCTACATTGATAACAGTTACAATCTCTTCGTCACTTAGCGGCTCACCCGTCTCCTTTACCAAGGCGGACAGCATCTCGGTTGCGTTAAAAATAAATAGTATCTGATCAGTCTCCAAGTCTCCATTGAACCACCCTAAGGCAGAAGCTCTTAACTCTTTGGCTCGTGGAATGGGTTGCTTTAGCTTATTACAAAAGGCTATAAGCTTAAACGATCCGGAAATACGCACATTGTATGAACCGACACCAATCAAACCTGTAAGCGGATCCTGACGATCACGGACGTTTTCCAACGCCAGTTCTATTAGTGCGTCCCTAGTGGATGGCTCCAGGGTTTGGATTAAGCTTGCTTGCGAACTCAACGCATCCAGAGCCTTCCACGAGTTGTCCCAAGGTAGCTCATTCAACCATAGTTGAAAGGCCTCCCTGCTTTCGAGGAAACCTGGGATATTGGCTTGTTTGCTAGTTTTTCTGTTGGACGATTGCGAGGCTTCCTTGGCATCATCTGAGCCATTGGAATTCAACTGATCGACCGAGTTATTCGCCTGCGGTTCCCCTTCGGTGTTCCTGCTTTTGTCACCAGGCAGAGGATAGAGCGGCTCCGCCTTAAGTATGCGTAGCGCATGTAGAGAAAACATGAGCGCACGCCCCATAACACGGGGATTGTCTTTCATCTGAGGGTAAAATGGGTCCGAAAAGTACCCAGTCTCCGGATCTTGCCGCACTTGAAAGAACTGAATGATTTTGGCCCTCTGCTCCTCAGTCAATACGGAGAGCTGGCCGCAATTATCTAGGAAAAATACAGCCTGAAAGGTAGACTGGATGTCTGGCTCATAGGGCTGATCTTCGGTGCCGTCTTTAAGGCTCTCAGCCTGATAGAATCCACCTGTTTCCTCGTCATAAAGATGCAGTATCCAAGGAACCGTGTCCGCGTAAATTGCATCCAACCGGGCCATCGATCCCTTGACAGATTCGGACGCGGAAGATGCTAACGCCTTACCAGCGAGTAAACAGGCTATTACAATCAGGCTGGGAGATATTAAGCGTTTGATATGTTTTCTCATTGGAGTGGGGTCGGTTGATGTATTACCGCACGGCCCTGTTGACTGCGCATACAAGCAGTTGCAGGTCGTAGAATATCATGTATTTGCCCAAAAGGCCGGCTAGGTATATGTTCAAGCAATGGGGTTATTGGTGATTACTACGCCATTAAGCCTAGTTCTTCGCAAATTGTCGAGTGACTCAGAATCGTACATACGATTTTAATGCTTGCCTAGATCTTGGGTGTTATGGCTTATGAAGGAATCAGCCATGTGTGCCTCCAAAAAAAACGTAGGTCTCAAGGACATTGCCGAAGCTACTGGCTATTCACGCATTACGGTCTCCTGCGCTCTGCGCTCCTCGCCCAAGGTCAAAGCCAGTACCGCCGCTATCATCAGAAAAAAAGCGTCCGAATTGGGTTATGTCCCCGATCCGCGTGTTTCCGCAGTGATGGCAAGCGTACGCGCAGCAAAAAAGCGCTATCAGGAGCCCCTTGCTTGGCTCAACGCCTCCCCCGAACGGTGGTATTGGCGGGACTACAAATGGTTGACCCCCTACATGGAAGGGGCTCAAAAAGAGTGTGCAGCGTTGGGATACCGGCTGGACGATTTCTGGCTGTATGAGCCTGGCATGACAGAAAAGCGGATGTCGCAGATACTGATCAATCGTGGCATTCGCGGAGTCATTATTACGCCCGCGCCCACTATCCTGGGTGTCTCCCACCTGGCCTTCGATTGGGAACGCTTATGCGGCATCACCTTTGAGAGCGCACTTCATTCCCCTCGCCTTCACCGTGTCGCACCCTCTTATCACTACAACCTAATGCTTGCCCTAAAAGTATTACGCCTAAATGGCTATAGGCGTATTGGCTTGTTCATGCATAATCTTGAGAACCGCCGTTCCCAAAACACCTATTTGGCAGCACTGCATTACTTTCAAAAAGACCTCCCCAAGCATGAGCAGGTACGGCCTTTAACCTTCAAAAGTATCTGGGGGCTTCCCAATGAAATTCAATTTTCCAAATGGGCTGCCGAGGAAAGTCAGAAACCAGATCAGGGAAATTTACGCGCAAAGCCATTGGGTATGCTCAGGGACTGGATAGCAAAGGAGCATCCAGACGCCATTGTCGTGCAGAACCAGAGTATAATAGAGTGGTTAATTGAACTCGGATTATGCGTACCCAATGATATTGGTGTCGCCCACCTGGCCTTGGATGACGACTGTGCGGACTGGGCCGGAATCTGGCAGAACAAGCGGCACATTGGTGCCCAGGCAGTCCGCGAATTAATCACCATGCTTCAAACGAATCAAATCGGACCGCCTGAGATCTTCCACGAAACTTTGATCCGTGGTAATTGGCGCTATGGAAAAACAATAAAATCGAGATAGCTTGTCACGGGGGACTCTGTAGAATAGTTGATTTCAAGCGCCTTTGGATAACGACAAAAAATGGCTTCCGAAACAGGCAGGCTCGGGGCGAGGCTGACGCCTTGTTAACTTATTTTGGGTCTCTGGCTGAGAAACGGAGAAAAACGGCCATTTTGGGGACTGTGGGCGAAAAGTGCTTAACAGGCCGGGTTCTCCGATGGCGGGGAGAGGGAGGGCGTGGCCATGCGGGCGGGTTTCGTAACCCTTTGCTGACAGCGGGATATAAAAAATCCCGAGCCAAACGTGGTCTCGGGTCTCTGGAGTCAATCGGAAGCGGGGAGAGTTTCCGAAAGGAAAACTTGGCTGCCCGGGCTGGGATCGAACCAGCGACCAAGTGATTAACAGTCACCTGCTCTACCGCTGAGCTACCGGGCAACTCTTGTATTGCGGAAGCGGCAAAAGAAACGGGAGGCACAAGGGCTTGGCAAGCATGAATTTTTCATTTTTCAAAAAAACAGCGCTCCCAGAGCCTTATAGTCACGAATACCGAGAGATTCATCCCTCGGAAATAGAGCGCCTAAAGGGCGAATTGAAAGCAGTTAAGGATTCACGAAGTAAATCTCTCAACATCGGGAGCCCGCCAACCATACGTAGGATACTACAGATGGAATAAGACCACTACCAGTCTCAACCGGGCATTATGCACAAGGGTAGAAGCAATCGAAATCGGTGGTGAAACATCACCCTCAAACCTTCTCTCGCCATCCCCTTCCAGCGTAGTCCAGCCATCCAGGCCAGTATAAGGCCCAAGAGCTAACAGCAGCCAAAAACTTAAACGCCACAATTGACGCGAGAATTCTCCAGGCAAGCACTGCACGCGAACACAGCCCTCGCTTCGGTGAAAAAGTTTGCCTTGCTTTTCGGCGTCGAGCCCTTACCTTTTCCCGTTTTTCCACATCGCCGGCTCGGCCGGTCAACAGAAAAACGATTATGTCAGAACACATCCTATCCGTATCCACACGCGAGGGCCAAGGCCGGGGCTTTGCCCGCCGCCTGCGCGCACAGGGCAGCATCCCTGCAGTCATCTACGGAAAAAGCGGCTCCAACAAACTAGCCGTAACCGAGAAAGACTTTTTGCTGCTCATGCGCGAGATCGGTGGCTCCGCTACCATCGTGACCCTTGAGAACGACAAGGGTGGCAAGACCACCACCCTCATCCAGGCCGTGCAGCGCAATCCGCGCACCGACCGTTTCGAACACATCGACTTCCTCGAAGTCAGCGCCAACCAGACCATCACCGCCCACATCCCGGTGCACACGCACGGTGAAGCCAAGGGCGTCAAGACGGGCGGCGGCTCACTTGAGATCTCCCTCCACGAAGTGGAAGTCTCCTGCCTGCCCAAGGACCTGCCCGAGCAGATCGACCTGGACGTCTCCGGCCTCGACATCGGCAACACCATCCACGTGGCGGGACTCCCCGAGATCAAGGGCGTGACCTACCAGGGCGACCCTGAAACCGTTGTGGTCATTTGCAATGCCCCGATGGCCGAGGAGGCAACCGACTCCGCCGAAGGCGAAGAAACCGCCGAAGGCGAAAAACCCGGGGAAGAGGCTTAAGCCTCCCTCCCCTCTTCACGTTCTTTTACAGTCATGTCTATCGCCGTTATCGTCGGCCTGGGAAACCCCGGACCGGAGTATAGCGGTACCCGCCACAATATAGGCTTCGCGGTGGTTGACGCCCTCGCGACCGAACAGGGAGCGGCCTGGAAAAACGAAAAAAGATTCCAGGCCGAAACCGCCAAGGTCTCCCTCGCCGGCCAGTCTGTGGTGCTGATGAAGCCGTTGACCTATGTCAACGACAGTGGTCGCGCCCTCGGGGCGTGGCTGCGCTTCCACCGGCAACCGGCTTCCGCAGCTATTGTCGCCTATGACGAGATCAATCTCGAACTTGGGCGGCTCAAGCTCAGCCTCAACGGCAGCGCCGGCGGGCACAACGGCATCTCCAGCCTGCTGCGAGATGCCGGGGCGGGATTCCTCCGGTACCGCATCGGTATCGGCGGCAAGAGCCACCCGGCGATGGACTTAAAAGACTGGGTCCTGGGCAGATTCACCGAGGCGGAAAACGCCCTCATAACTGCCCGGATGCCCGACTACCTGAAAGGCCTGCATCTGCTCCTGTCACGGGGCGTCGAAACGGCCATGAATCAACTTAACACCCGATCCCATTCCGAACCAGCATGAGCGACACAGCAACCCAGAGCCAGTACCTGGCCACCGTCATCCTCGACACCCGCAACTACACCGACGCGGTTGAAACCCTGATCGAAAAGATCAAGGACGGCTTCACCGCCATCGGCTTTGAAGTCGGCAAGGTCGAAAACCTCGGCCAGAAGGACTTCGTCCGCACTACTGACCGCCACTTTCAGGGCGGCATCTTCGTGCAGTACGCGCTGACCGGCCCGGCCGCGGCTTCGACCCAGATCCAGGAGAAGTTCCGCCTCGACAAGCAGGTCAACCGCATCCTCGTCCAGTCCAAGGACTGAGCGGAAATCGCTCCGGCAATTTGAATGACAGTTGACCCGCCGCTGGCGGGTCTTCAGGCTCCTTTCATGGCCTCATACAACAAAGTTATTCTTCTCGGTAATCTGACTCGCGACCCTGAAGTGCGCGTCACACCCGGCGGTATGTCCATCTGTAAATTTGGACTGGCCGTGAACCGCAACTTCACCACCAAGGACGGCGAGAAGCGCGAAGAGACCACTTTCGTGGACATCGACGCCTTTGGCCGCCAGGCTGAGGTCATTGCCAAATACCTCGGCAAGGGCCGCTCGATCTTCGTGGAAGGCCGCCTGCGCCTCGACCAGTGGGACGACAAAGGCTCCGGCGAAAAGCGCAGCAAACTCGGCGTGGTGCTGGAGAATTTCCAGTTTGTCGGCGGTCGTGACGACGCCGGGGCCGGTGGTGGCAATGGCGGTGGCTATGAGCAAAGTTCCCCCCCTCCCCGCACGACTGGACGCCAATCCACCCCAGAACCTGATGTGGACGAAGACGTCCCCTTCTGAGCCGAACAATCAACAACTTTTTCACAAACGGATTCGCAGCTGCGAATCCGTTTTTTTTGAGCGACACAGAATTTGGTCCAAATTTAGCCCTGTTTTTTACGAAAAAGAGCGACTTTTTCCCGAATTAGGGGTTTAAATGAGTCCATCCGACAATGATCCGGCTCCATCTCTCCCGTGGCTTACTCATGGTCCGCCAGGCCTTGCTGGCGGGCGTATGCTTGTGTGCCGCCGGAATCGCTACTGCTGATGAGGCGCTCGTTGAACACTCCCCCTTCCTGCCCCCCGGCTGGGGAGAAAAAAAAGTAACGCCGCCGGCCGCTATCACCACTGCCCCCAGCTTTATCAGCCGCCAACTGGAGTTCAAAGGGCTGATCGAGATGGACGGCGTGACGCGCTTCAGCATTTTCGACAAGAAAAACAACGTCGGGCACTGGGTTACAGTCGATGAGTCGATCAACGATTTTGAAGTTGTTCGCTACGACCCTCAAAAGCAGAGCATCCTGATTCGCTCCGGCGGCCAGACGGAGGAAATCGCCCTCGCCACCGCGGACGACAGCCCCATGCAGATCAGCGGGGCACCCGTCTCCTCTGTCCGGGCAACCGTCAGTTCGCGCCCGGTCGTCACCCTTCCGACAACGGGGAACAACAGCTCCGAGCGTAGTCCGGGCCCCAAAATACCACGTCGCCGCATTGTCCGCCCCGACGATGCTTCAAGTGCTGCCCAAGCGAACGACAAGCTCACCGACACCCCGGCAAGCCCCCTTCCCTCTCCCCCGTCCTCCTAGGTTTTTTCTATAAGGATTGAGTCTGTACGCCCCAACCAACGCTGCAGGCAGATTGCGGGTTCAGCCGGCCCTGCCCTTTCGCTGCTAAGGCATCGCGTCAAGGGTTGGCTGCTCTTTCCGCGGCGCACCTCTAGACCGGCAAGGCTCCCCTCTGCCTGCCCACTTGACCTCTGCCATTCTCAAAATCGTCAACAGGCCGAATGCCTTCTGATCAGGCATTAGACAACACCCATCTGTAGCGACTTTCCTGCATTTTTACGCATTCATGACTTGAATTCCGTAAGCAAACTGGCAATATCCCCGTTTTTCCGGTCGTTTAGCTCAGTTGGTTAGAGCGCTACATTCACATTGTAGAAGTCACTGGTTCGAGTCCAGTAACGACCACCATTTTGGGGTGTTTCATTCAGACCGGAAAATGCTGCAATTATGCGGCCTACAACCTGATTATAAATGGTTTCCGCAATCTTTACTTCCAATCCATCCGTGTTACGTTGTGACAGCAAAGGACCCGAAAAGTCAGGCTCGGGAGCGGTTTCGGGAGTGAACGACTCGCTCCCGAAAAGGTCTTTCAAGCTCTGCGGCTGGGGCAACTGCTGCACCTTCAGGTAATGCCGCTCGGTCGTGCTGTAATGCTTGTGCCGTAGTATCTGTTGAATGGTCGTCAGAGGCACACCGTTGACAGCCAGGATATACCCGAAGGTATGCCGCAAGGAGTGGAAATCCAAGTCCCCGAACTCATTTGAGTAAACCAGCCCGACGCGCTCCTGATCCCGCTTGAACTGATCCGTACCGGGTATGATGAAGTCCAGCACCGGATCGACCGTCTCGGCTCCGTCCGGGCGCATCTCCCGCAGCTTGGTAGCAACCTTGGCCATGATCGGTACGCGCTCGGTCTTGTGGTTCTTGGAGTTCTCGGCCCGGATAATCACATGCGGGTCGAGTTTATCCAGAAAAACGTCTCCCCACCGAAGCGTGGCCAGTTCTTCCTTGCGAAGTCCGGTCCAGTGCAACAACCAGATGGCAATCCGGTAGTCGGCCCGCTTGAGCGGCGCCCCCTTCTCCATGAACAGGGTCAGCTCTTCCAGCGTCCAGACACGCCGCCGCTTCGTCTCGTGTCCTCTTGTCTCGCCTTTCTCGACATACGCCAACACGTTTTTCTCGATGTGCCCGGGGCGCTTGAGCCAGTTGAGGAAGGCCCGCAGACTGACCAGATGCTCGTTGACGCATTTCACAGACAAAGGCTTGCCGGTCTTCTCCCCGATCAAGTCCCCCGAGCGCCATTTCTCAAAACTGGCCGCAGTCACGTCCTCGACTGTTTCCCAGCCGCAAGCCTCAGCCGTCACCCGGATACGCCGCACGGTGTCGTGCACATGCTTTTCACTGCGCCGTTTACTCGTCAGAGCCTTGGCGTAATCTTCGGTTAATTCCACCAGGTCGAGTGTGGGTGCTCCCCACAGGCCCGAAGGGATGGGCAAGCCCTCATGCCGGAGTTCGAGCACTTTGCAGTAGTCCCGCAGGTGCCTTTCCGCAATGGTCTTGTCCGTCGTTTTGAGAGCCACCGTGCTTTTGGACTTCATCCAATTCATGCGGAATGAGCCGCTGTAGCTCTCGGCCACAACGGTCTTACCATTCACACGGCGGCGTGGCTTGAAAACCCTCATCGCCGCCCCTTTCTAAGCCGCTCGATGTAGGCTTTCATATCCGAGAGCAGCAGACGCGCACGCCCCCGCTCACGGATGGTTCTCGGCAGGAGGCCGTCGGCAATCAGACGGTACAGACTGCGCCGGGAAATCCCCAGCATGGCAGCGGCCTCGTTTACGGTTATCGTTGTATCGTTCATAAAACAGTTGGATGGATGGCGGGAGGTTGAACGGTAGTGAGTGTTATTTGTCAGAGTCTTTCTCGGTGGCTTCGTCCTGTTCGGCGTTGACGGTTTCGATCTCTGGCATTTGTAGCTTGTGGAAGGGAATCATCTGCTTCCAACGCGTCTCAGTCTTGGGGAGCTTGGAAACCATATCGGCAAACTTGACCCCGAGACGCCAAAACGCTGCCCCGGTAAAATAATCCTTGGCCAATGGCTCGATGATGAACGCCAAGAGCGCGGAACTCGACTTGAACCCGTGCCTCTTGCGCACGCGCTCCAACTCGTCCGCTTCTTCGTCGGTCAGATAGATTGTCACCTTCCGGGTGCGCGGCCCGCGATCAGCGGGAAGTTTCGGTCCTGGCTTAACCATGACCAAGACAGAAACACAACTGCACGTGTAGATCAAGAAAAATCTGCACGTGCAGATGAGGTTTTTCAAAAAGCTTGCACCAAACCAGAATACTACAATATCACAGTGCAGGGATGACCTTGCCAATAGGCAAAGCCTAACATGTAAGCCATCCACACAACAGCCAAGCAATCACACATAAGATGAAGTTTAGCATAAAAAACCTTGGAGCAATACACGATGCCGAACTGGATTTGGCCAACTTCACAGTAATATGCGGAAAGAATAATTCGGGAAAAACGTATGTAACTTATGCTATTTATGGTTTTTTAAAACTTTGGAAAAACTACATAGAATTACCGATCTCCGATATACTTGTAAAAAACATATTAGACAATGGCATCGGAGAGCTAGACCTAAACGACTACGAAAAGTCATTTAAAATTACCCTCAACCACGCAAGCAAGTCATATACGTCTATAATACATAGGATATTAGCTTCAAAAGAAGAGTACTTTAGCTCCACTAAATTTTCAATACATTTCGATTTCCCTTCTGAGGTATACTACTCGACATATAAACAAAAAATATCTGCAAGAAAAACAAATTTACTTATTATAGAAAAAGAAGAAAACTCTAGCATTGTAAAAATAACACTTGGAGTCGAAAATGAAAAACCATCTCTTACAACAAACTTCCTAACCGAAATTCTGTCCCAAGAAATAACGTCATTATTATTTGAATCAATTATTCCAACACCATTCATTGCAAGCGCCGAAAGAACTGGATCGGCGATTTTCACAAAAGAACTATTTTTTGCACGCAACCGAATGCTGGACCAAATCAACGAAACTAGAGGCGACATCGACCCGTTCAAGCTCCTCAGTAAGATATACTCCGATTATGCCCTCCCCGTCAAAGAGAACGTTGAATTTACGCAAAGATTAACAAAAATCAGGAATGAAAAAAGTTGGTTGGCAATAAATCACCCAGACATACTTAAGTTTTTTGATCAAATTGCAGGCGGAAATTATAAGGCAACGAGCGACGAAGTATTCTTTAGCCCCAAGAAAAGTGGTACGCTCAAACTCACCATGGATGAAAGCTCCAGCGCTGTCCGCTCACTTGTTGACATTGGTTTCTTTCTACGCCATCAAGCAAATAAGGGTGATATTCTCATAATCGATGAACCTGAATTAAATCTGCACCCCGAAAACCAAAGAATGATGGCTAGGTTGTGCGCAAAACTAGCCAATGTCGGCATAAAAATTTTCGTCACAACACACAGCGACTACTTTGTGAAGGAAATCAATACCCTAATAATGCTTAAAGGAACGAAAGACAAATCAGACGAGCTATGTAAACGTTATGGATACGACATAGGGGAGCTCTTAGATCATAATACATTATCTGTGTACCTTGCACATCCAGAGAAAAAATATATCGATGGGCTAAATTCTAAAAAGATGGTTAACACGCTATCTCTGTGCGACATTGATCAAGAAGAAGGAGCCCAAGTTAAAAGTTTTGATGAAAGCATTGAGATCATGAATACCATTCAACAAGAAATACTTTTTGGTTAAGCAATGACCGACATAGCCCACAGGAGTCTGAAAAAGCTATTCCTTGATTGCGCCTGTCGTTGTGAAAACACAACATACCTTACCGTCAAAGAATTAGACAAGAATGCCACGCTCAAAAGAATCAACATTCATGGAGTTAGTGATTCGTCATTGATCTTTAGATTCGATTGCGCAAAGCAATTAATACCATGTCTCAATGGAGGCGATCATCAAAAAAACTGTGATGCCGTCATTGCCACAGTATACAAGGGAAGAAACATCCTTTTGTTTGTTGAACTTAAATCCAGTACGCAAAAAAACGGGCATATAAAAAAGCAGTTTAAAAGCACAGATTGCTTCATAAATTATATCAGTGAAATTCTTGATACATTCTTCTCATGTAGCATCAAGGGTTGGGAACGGCACTATGTCGCAATATGCGGACAGAAAGGCGCTCAAAAGCTACCAACAAGATACAAGCGACAACAATCATCCCCGACCAATCCGACATATATCATCAACCCCAAGACTGATGAAAGCTTAGATCGGTTAATTGCATAGGATTACCTCAGCCAAGAACTTACTATTTTTTCTTTAGGTATCAGAGAATGATTTAAACGCCCCTACAGCATCAGCTCATACCGTGCAGTGCGTCCGGCGCCGACGGACTGGAAGACGCCTAGCTCGACGAGGGCTTGGAGGTCGCGGGTAGAGGTGGCTTTGGAGACTTTGGTAAGGGACATGTATTTGGCGGCGTTCATGCCCCCCTGAAATCCCTCGGGGCCGGCGTCGAGCATGCGGCGAACGACTTTAAGCTGTCGGTCGGAGAGCTGTTCGCGGACACGATCAAAGAGGCGAGTTTTGCGCAGGACGAAATCCACCCGCTCTTCGGCTTCGGTTTGGGCTGCAAGTACGGTTTGCACAAAGTAGTTTACCCACGGGGTGACGTCGTTGGATTTCTGCGCGGTTTCCAGCGCGGAGTAGTACGCGCTCTTGTTCGCTTCGATGGTACGCGAAAGACTCAGGAGCGCAGGACGGCCGAGGCCTTGCGAGAGGGCCTTTTCTGAGAGAGCGCGGCCGATCCGCCCGTTGCCATCCTCGAAGGGGTGGACACTCTCAAAGTACAGGTGAGTCAACGCCGAGCGAACAGGAGCCTGCGGGATCGTTTTTCGGGTCTCCCGAAACCACCGGACAAAGGCTTTCATTTCCGCCGGGACTTGAGCCGAAGGCGGCGCCTCGTAGTGGACCTTTTGCTTACCGACCGCGCCGGAAACCACCTGCATCGGCTCGGTATGCGAACGCCATTTGCCGACCCACTTTCCCGACTCGCCCCTGAAAAGCATCCGATGCCAGGCGAAGAGCGACTTCTCCGTCAACGGCTCATCCCAGGTCTTGCGTACATCCACCATCAGTTCAGCAGCCCCTTGCGAGGCCTTGTCATGAACACCCTCAGGCGGGGTGTTGAGGCCAAGCTGATTGCGGATCGAAGACATCACATCTTTACGACTCAGAAATTGCCCCTCGATCTCCGAAGACTTGACCGCCTCAGCGATCATCACATCCATGACGGCTTCTTTAGCCACCGTATCGGGCAGACTTTTCAATACCCCACTGACCTGCCCCGCCTTGTCGGCAAACGCCAGCAACGCCCCCTCTACCGCTGCAAGCTCGTAGCGGAAGTTGGGCCAATCCGGTTGCTGCCAGTTGTATTGCATGAGCCGAATCTAGCACATAATCGGCTCAAGTAAAGTCGATTCATTGAGCCGATTACCCAACTAATCGACCAACCGGAAAATCTATCATACACAATGGGTCAGTTTCAGGGGGCCCTGCCAATACGTTTCTTCGTTGAAGCGTAATAATTAACTTCCATCTCCAAAGTGCTCATCGACAGTGCCATCGTCTAGTTTGTCTCGACTAATGGAACTAAGGAGGCAAAAGAGCGCCTTCATATCTTTAATCCCTCCAAGCAGGAACCAAATGGTAGTGAAGGCTGCGACGATTCCGGTAACGACCACATTGAACAACCACCAATTAGCCCACCAAGCATCAGTCCAATGATAAAATAACTGCCAGATGCTAATGACAATAAATGCGAGAAAGAAGAATAATACCCACCCAAGATTAAAGCAGTAGATCAGCTTGTCGCCTAGAGTAAACTCTGAGGTGAACCCGACCGCCGCCAGTCCTGTTTTCTGAGGCTTAGCAGGCTCAGAACCATGAGGAGAAACTTCTGCGTATTTTCCACGATGAAGAATCACATCCATATCAATCTCCGGATCAGGCGACAGTAGTGAGAAGATCACGTAAGCAGCAATCGCTGATAGTGATGCGAGAAAAGCCATTTCCATGCCGTTCAACCAGAACTTCTCAGGCAACGCCATGATCCAAGCGACCTCAGGTGAGTGCGCTTGTAGGCCTGGGACGACATTTGGCCAGAGAATATTTATAATAAAGATGCCCCCGACAGCCAAAATTGAGCCAGTGATCATCGCGGCCCAAGCGCCAGAGGTGGTTCCACGTTTCCAATAGAGTGCTCCAATCAAAACAGCACCTGCCCCTCCTGTGAAAATTGCTCCAGTCGCTTGAAAATACATGAGGATAAATTCCTTCAATGGGAAAAGCATGCTAAACACCCACGCGAACGCCGCAACTCCTACGATGGAACGACGAAGCCAACATAAATGTAGCTCATTAGAGATTCGCCCCTCCCTCCCCGCCAACTGCCGACATGGCAACAGCACATCCTGGACAAATATACTGCCCCATGAGTGGAGATAAGTGGTGTCGGTACTTAAAGCAGCCATAATCATGACAGCCGCAAATAGGCCCATGACACCAACCGGGAGAATCTCCGACAGAGCTACGGTGGTCGTCAGTTGCTTTGCAAGTTGGGCATCACCTACACTGGCAAGTGTCTCAAGCGTCGCTGCGGTTGCCTCTCCGTAAACAGGCGCATGCATCATAACATATGCGCAGATCGCAGCCAGCGGAATCAAAAGAAAAGTTACGCTCGTCCGAAGCTGAGCCAGAATACCCGCCATTTTAGCCTCATGAGGGGTTCGTGCAGAACTATTATACCCTTGGGAACCTTGCCAAACCATAAAGTTATAGCATGAAATAAATATCAGCATCAGAAAGAAACTGACATTAAAATCAGGTAATCCACTTATATCAAATGGATTCAGCTTAGACTCACCTGGAGGTGCCTGTGACAGCGCTTCGATGATCACAGACCACGGAAATAATATAAGCATGGTCACCAAGAGAACCAGAAATATAATATTACTTAATTGACCTTGGACAAAATCCGTAATCATTACAGAAATTTGCCCGCCACTCAGTGTGATCAGAACGGCTAAAATTAACTCAATTGCCATCACCACTCCGAGAGTGATGTTAAAACTAAGTCCGAGCACTTCCAGCTCTAAGACAGGAATCCCTAAAAAGTAGATTAGAAACCGAGCAGTAACTGCAGGAAAAATACCAAAATTCAAGACACCACTTACCCAACAAAGAGTCCCTGAAAAAACTCTAAAACGCCGACTGTAACGAGTCTCCATCAACTGAGCGAGAGTCAATGAACGTGTTTCGCGGTAGCGATAGATCAACCAACCAGAAAGCGCAAGAAGCAATCCGATTGGCGCCATCATCTGCCCCCAAAATTGTGAAGCAAACCCAGCTTGATACGCATTTTCCCATTGTGCGACAATCGAAATGGCTCCGATGCCCGCAGCACCAGAAGCCACCGTCAATAAATAACGTCCGGCGCACCGGTTGGCAGACAAAAAGTCCGCGACGCTACGTGTGTAACGCCGCGAATACAGCGCCGATGCTAAGACCACGCCCAACAAAACGACGACAATGAGTACATCAATCGAACTGAGATTTCCTAGTGCTAACAATAACATAGCAAAATAATTTACAGACTACTGGGCGCTCACAGTCACAATAAAATCGTTACTCCGCCAAGCTGCTTACATTCGCGAAATGACGCATGGAAATGCTTAGATGCAGAGTAATATAATACTACAACTGGACATGCTTGATATATCGCGAGTCAAAAATTAACCCAGGGTTAAATTAATTAAAATCGTCCTTCAGAACCAACTCAGCTGATTCTAGCAAAAAGTAATCTGCAACAGAATCTTTAGCCGCACCAGCATAAATGATCCAACTGCTGCTTGCTGGCAATTTAACTTCACCTACAGTTACCCAAGAGAATTCATCTTGAGAAAGCTCCGAGGAATCAATTTCTCGCTCAAGCAAAGATCCCACTTCAGGATCCCAAACACCGCACATCAAAACACTCCCAGATCCAGTTAAATCCCCAAGTTTGACTCTTAACTGCAGAACATAAGTCTCGGTTGTACGATAGTCATCGATAGCCGAACGATCCCATTGAATCGACCAATTAGTTGACATACCTGGCTGATAAACAGCATAGCCGGAATCTGATAATGGCTCTTCAGTTAGACGGCAGGTTGCGGCTCCAACCTTAGGGAGTAATACATCCTTAATCTGAAGCTCAATGACACTAGGGGAACAATTTTCCTTACCGAACAGATTCATGCCGATTCTCCATTGAGTAAACTTTGTAGTCGTATCTGTTAAAGTTGGCTCAGCGAAACTCTTTATCTCGAATTTTTCGACATATTTCCGGAACTGATCCATGTCCTCGAGGTAAGCCTTTTTATCAGCCAAATTTGTTACACCATTCTCTAGACGTGCATACAGCAAGCAAGTTTCTTCACGCTCAACTTCTGCTAATAGAACAGGGTCATTAATGACTGCCGCTTTAGCCTGATCGATTAAAGCAAGCGCCTCATTGATAAATGCACGATCAAGATGCAACACAGCACCTTGGTTAGGCCTGTTAGAGCGGTGAAATGACTCCCATTCTTGATGTAATAATTGATTATACTTCCAGATCGAAGGGCCAGCGGCTCCATAATAACCAAAAGTAAAATCACGTAACAAATCATCCATTTCCAAAGTAGGGTCCCATGCCAACTTAGCCAATGCCCAATCCTTCATGGTTGCACGAGAACCACCTATACTAAGGAAGTTATCTTGGAAAAAGATACCAGAAATCCCCTGCTCCACCAAATATTTAAAGTTTTCTTCAATGACCTTGAAATTTGGAATCGGTGTTAGCCAATTAGCATTATCTCCAAAAGTATAGTCCCAGATGTGTATTTTGGCACCGATAGCACGCCATGATTCGAGAGCCTCTTGGAATTCTTCAGTTTCGGTAATATAAAAATATTTATTGTGCCAGACATGCCGATCTGTTGCCAACCAGATCAATGTATCCCCATCAGGGCGTATTGTTTTCGGCGGCATGAATGTCTGCAAATAAGCTAAGGTGCTTATCTGCACATCGGGGTATTTACGATGAATCAACTCAGCAACTTGATTCACAAAATTGATAAGCAACCCGGAATCATTCTCCTTTTCTGAAAATGCTAAACAGTCTTCGCAGCGGCACAGAACGCTTGATCCATCATTTTGCGAAATGCTGAACAAACGCGCATCAGGATCCGCATCAAGAATCTTAATTGCATTATCAGCAACAATCCGCAGCGCCTCTTCATTGCTCAAGCATATATTATTAAACTGCCTCTCCCCATTAATTAAAGCGAAATACTCAGGATGACTAGAGAGTAACTCTTTAGCTGGAGCCAATCGATAAAATGTATGAGCAAACAACTGTCTTCCTGGATAGCGAAGCATGCCTCCGTATGCCGAAGGAATCTCCAAAGACAAAGGATCCACCGCCGAACTGATCCGATTCATGATAGCCCAATCGGGATCCTGAGCCTCCACATGATATACATCACGCATCTCCAAAATCGGCGAATAAGACCGCGGAACAACCGATACCGTCAACTCTTCTTCATAAGGATAATAGGCAGGCACGAAGCGAGAATACCAGCGACACCCTAAGTCTTCTTCCAAAAATGCAATCACAGCATTAATGGGCCCCCGGCGTTCCCCTCCGGTAAAAAAAAGTGCATTACCAGAGGCCTGAAGCGCGTAGCCTTCTGCAGAAAGCTCAGGCACGAGAAGTCCACTAGCCTCCTTGAGTTTTGTATTTCCTACGCTTAAAACTGGCATCGACCTAAATTCCTCCGCATACAGGGGCTCAGGGATAATGTTAAAAGTGGCTCCGCTCATCGAATCGAGACCCTCCTTTAACATGTCAGCTGCTATTACTTCTTG